>DATNPC010000711.1:0-15946 GCA_036703375.1 Allocoleopsis sp. | reverse complement strand
GGAAATGTATCTAGGTGCTGACGTAGTTTTGGAACCTATTGCTGAGTGGGAAAAAACGATTAAAGATACAGGTGCCAAGATAGTTAAGCGAAAACCTGGAGAGCTGTTCGATCTGTACTTAGTGCGATTTTAAAGACATCTTAAATAAAATCCTTTTGCTCAAACCATTGGTATTAGTGCCAGCTGTACAGAAAAAAGCGATCGTATATCGGGAATTGAGGAGCAATAAGACACTTCATAAGTTAGTCACGACAACTACCATGAAACTATCAACTTTTGCAAAAACTCTACCTGTTGCTGTGTTACTTTCTGCTATAGCCTGTTTGAGTGGCAAAAGCATAGCACAGAATGCCTTATTTCAAGTAGTTAGTACTAGAGATGGCGATGACGTAACTGTAAGCCGAGGCAGCGAACAGCTCAGAATTCGGCTAGCCTGTATTGATGCCCCTGAAATGGAGCAGAAGCCGTGGGGTCAGCAGTCAGCTAATCGACTCAAGCAGCTTCTACCTAAAGGTCAGACGGTGCAGCTACGGGTGATAAATACCGACAAATCTGGGCGAACGGTGGCGGAAGTTTACCGAGGAAATCAGTCAATAAACCTTCAAATGGTGCAAGAAGGTCAAGCGGTGGTCTACCCACAACATTTAAGCAACTGCGCTGCTACCCAAGACCAATATCTGCAAGCAGAAGCAACAGCAAAACAGCAACGATTGGGCTTTTGGAATCAAGCTCGACCTATGATGCCATGGGACTTTCGTCTTAGTCATTAAGGAGAACGGGGTGACAATTCATCGAGTTTCAACCTACCCCGTGTTTGTTGCTCGAAGAGTTGCTGTTGTAGAGAGGGAGGTTGCCGTAAGATTTCTCGGATTTGGTCTTCGGCTTGCTGCTGGAGGTTGGGTAGTTCTGCTTGGTCGAGTTGTAAGAACAAATAGAGAAGCGGCTCTTCCTCTGTCAGTTTCTGGAAGCGCTCGATTTGTGAAGGATCTTTGAGTTGCTCAATTCGGGATGGCAGTTGTTGCAGGATAGACTCAAGTTGCGATCGCTGTTGGGCTTGAGTTGGAGTTGCCCAACTCAACAGGCTCAAACCAATCGCTGCGGCAAGGAGTTTTGAGTTCATCGCATCACCCCGAATGGTACTCATTCTTTGACATCCAACCTAAGTTTATATTGTGCAGTTTAAATGCTCGGGCAACTTATTGTTTGGGTGGGAAATCTTGGGGGGGTATCTGCTCGTAAGAAGGAGATGCGGTAGATTGATGGGGTTGGGAGTTTGCGATCATTTTCGAGACTAAGGTGTAGCCAAAATAGGAGGGAAGAGCAATGGCTAGCAAACCCGCGATCGCAAGTAACCCATTTAGCGGCGACCAAGACGACCCATAATGGCAACGGTACGGGTCAAAGGACAGGTGTTCCGTATCGAGCACATTGCGTAAGGCAATCAGCCGCTTGAAGCGTATCCGCCGATCGTCGAGCTTTTCGAGCATAATCCAGCCTGACATCGCCTCTTCCTGGCATAGCTTTTGCAGTATATTCGGGTCGCGAAACAAGTCGCGGTTGGCCCGCACAATCTTGAATTCCCAACCAACCAACTGCGGATCTGTAGAGGATTGACCGGAGCGATCGGCTGAGTTTGCCTTCCCATTCCCGTTGTAATGCGGCGGCTCTAGAGATACAAAGTCTTTTGATTCAAAACCGGTCAAAATATCTTCCTCCTCCTGATACTGCTGGTTGGTCACAATTTGCCGCCAGCGTAACCAGCCACTCACCACTACCGCCTGCCAACCCAAATTGCCGATCAGCAGGCTCCAGATCGTTACTTCAAGCATTGTTTACGCTACCGTTTGGGTTGAAGGTGAGGGGGTTAGTCGATTGGTGGGTTAGCAGGTAAGCCGATTGTGGTCTTTAACGTTTTAACACCATTTGAGTTGAGATTTACCCGATTTGAATTGATGAAACTACCGATTAGCAAGGCTTTCTGGCATTCAACATCCAAAATGCTAGGGTCTTCAACTCTTCACGGGCAAATAGCCTTCCACAACATAATCTGACCCCAGTTGACGCATCGTAACGTTTTCTAAAGTCAGAGCTTCTGTCATTGTTGCCAAGCCCAAATCCCCAACGGGTGAGGGAGCTACTTTGCCACCAACAATTTTCGGGGCAATGAATGCTAGAACTTTTTGTATTGCACCATCTGCGATCGCGCTGGCCGCTAAAGTTCCACCACATTCCCATAACACGCTAGAAAGTTGCCGGTCATATAGATACGCCATTACCTTTGCTGGTGTTAGGGGTGTCAACTCCACCACCTCCACTCCCTTTTTCATTAGCTGGAGTTGGAAATCCGGACGAGCTCCGACCTCTGTCAAGACCAAGGTAGGGGCGTCTGCGGTTTCCCACAGATGAGCATCTAAGGGCAAGTCCAGCGTGCGACTCATCACGATTCGCAGGGGGTTGTGAGCATCTGGATGATGGCTCGTGAGAAAGGGGTTATCCAAGCGCACCGTATTGCCACCCACAACTATGGCATCGCAAGCGGCGCGAAGTTGATGGACGTGACTGCGTGCCTCCTGACCCGTGACCCAAGTACTGTGTCCGCTAATCGTGGCAATTTTGCCATCGAGAGTCATTGCATACTTATAAATTCCCAACGGACGCTTGTGGAGAATCCGATAAATAAAGGCTTCATTCATCTGACGGCAAGCAGATTCTTCGACACCGACAACCACTTCAATGCCTGCTGCACGTAATCGTGCAATTCCACCACCGGCTACGAGCGGATTGGGGTCAACCATGCCCACCACAACCTTGGCAATCCCTGCTGCGACTACCGCTTCCGAACAAGGTGGCGTCCGTCCATAGTGATTGCACGGCTCTAAACTGACATACAGAGTCGCTCCCTTCGCCTTTTCACCGGCTGCACGTAGAGCAAAGATTTCAGCATGAGGTTGACCCGCAGCGGGATGAAAGCCTTCCCCGACAATCTCCCCATTGCGAACAATGACAGAACCCACCAACGGGTTGGGGGTCGTTCGTCCGAGGGCACGACGGGCTAGTTCAATGCACCGTTGCATCATAGCGCGATCGAAGGGTGTACCCACAGAAGGCGCTGCTGACGCCTGTAGAGAATTAGTTTGGGCGTCCACGAGAGAGTTTTCCATTGGCTTGCTGTTGTTCTGCTTACCCCTGAGTGTAGTCAATCTCGCTTGTATATAAGGGGCAACCCTGAAAACCTCATAACTTCAGTCCGGAAATGAAAGGAGTTTTTTAGGTTTAACCTGCCTAAAATGCTGAACCAAGACTCTTCTGGTTACGCATCGCTCTCAACTAGGAGAGAGTCAACCAGGTAGCTGTTCTTTGAGCTGAGCGAGATTATCTGGGGTGAGGGTGAGTTGAATTTCTATTTTTTGCTGCTTGTCTCGCACCGTGAGCATGTAAATTTCCCCTGCATTAGTCCCTTTCCACTCAGGATTTTTGAGTTCAATTTTGTGATAAACGATTTCTGGTACACCAACGCGGATGACGAGTTCTTTTTGAGTTTGGGGATAGATATAGAGATGTTGGTTAGAGAGATCGAGTTCCAACTTGCGAGGTGTCGTGCTGCGTTCTTGTTCGCTGTCGGGTTTTTGCCAGTAGAGGGTGATACCGCGAATTTGAGGCGATCGCAAATTGAAGACTTCATCAAATCGCTGGGGTTCCCAGTCGAGTTCGCTGACGTTGCCTGACTGAGGAATGAGGCGCTGCCGCCAAGCGACTTTTTTATCGTTGAGGTTGGTCCACCATTGCTTGATGATGGCAAAGTTATTGCCGTTGTCAGGGTTGTCGCTACCTTGTTGCCAGATGGTTTTTGCTTGCATGACGAGGTGTTTAAGAGCGTGAGCGAAGCGTATAAGGATTCGCACTCGGTGCTGTTTCCAGTTTAGTCAGCGATTGTCAGGATAGTGAACTCGATTGAACATTCAGGACTTCCATCCAAAAGGAATCTTGTCTCGACAGAGTACGGGTCTAAAATTAGAAGGTTGGGATGCAAAGGGGCAAGCGATGCTCAGGAGGATTTGGCAATGGCTCAAGGGGTTGTTTCAGAGTCTGTTTGGAGGTGAAACTCCTAGGCGCGATCGCTTCTCAAACAAAAGCAACCTCTCTTCCCGCAGTCAGGGTGGAGCGGAGGAAACGCGATCTCCTGCCAAACCACTGGAGGATGCTGATTATGAATTTCTCTTCCTGCAACTGCTGGAAGGGGTAGCCCACAGCTGGCAGCAAGAGCGAGTTGTACGGTGGTTTGACGAACTCAAAGGACGCATCACCCCAGAACAATGGGTCAACTGGTTGCAACGCTTTGGCATCAGAGTGCTAACCTCACCCGCACCGAATCAGGAGTTAGGCATGCGCTTAACGTTGCTGGGCGACATGTTGTACTCAGCCCCCTCTCTACAAGACATTGGAGCAGTTACCTACGAGATTGGTCGAGAGTTGCTCAACCGAGAACCGACGGGCGTGATTTGGGAGTACGATGGACCAGACGCTGAACCCGCAGGTGCTATACCTCCGGGAGTGTCTCCTCTGCCCGCAGGAGAACCTATTCAGCAACAAGAAGCCGTCCACCCGGAAACAATCACGATAGAAGAGTTGTTTGAGAGGTTACAACAAGACCCTAACTTAGTCCAAGCGATCGCTCAACAGTTGGGAATTGAAACCAACGATCCCCAAGTTATTGTTCAGGAAATCATTAATCAATTCAATGCGACTAATCCGGCCGCTACAGATGAGGCTTGAGGCAGCTGAGGTGCATTTACCAATGCTAACAGGTGTATACGTCATTACAAGCTAATTTAGGCTTAATATACCGCTGGGTAGACGCGTACCCAGCACGTTTTCCGTTAAGTTGGTTGGTGCCAAGGTAAACCTTTCTTCGTAGGTTTCATACATCGGACGGGCGATCGCTCTTGATAGTCTAAGAGTGCGATCGCCTTTTCAATTAACTCGTTTTACTGGTTCAACGCTAATAAAATAGCGATTCTCACCAATCTGGCTCGGTGTTATCCGATTACACAGGATTGGCAATGGGTAGATACGTTTGTAAAACTTTCACCAGCTTCTCTCGATCGATCGGCTTGGTGATAAAGTCCGAGGAGCCAACCATTTTTGCCCGTGCCCAATCTGTAATGCCGTTTTTGCCAGTGACAATCACCACCGGCGTGTATTTGAAAAAGGGAATTCGGCGAATTTGGGCGCAAATTTCATACCCATTAACAATCGGCATGACCAAATCTAGAAATATCAGGTCGGGTTTTTGCAAGATTAACGTTGGTATTGCTTTTTCATGGTTTTCAATATTGATAAACCGATAGCCAGCTTGGGTCAGAATGTGATTCAGAATCTGAGTATCGACCTTACTGTCATCGATACAAGCCACCAAGTAATCTGTCCGTGGTGCTGGAGATGAGTTGACAGAGTCCGTTACAGCACTCAGTAGAGATATTGGGACATTATTTGTTACGTCTCTAGTGAATGGTTTCGGGATACTGTTCAAGTCTTTAACCTCGATCAGTTCGATTAACCCATCACGGATGTAAGGAATGAGTGGTTTAGTGAGGAGTAACAAACTCCGATTGAATTTGACCGCTAAATCCCTTAACGTCCAATTGCCATCTCCTAAAGCAGTCAGGTTGTCGTAGACCAATTCTGAGGTTTGCTGTTGCAATTCCTCCGCTTGCACTACTACAGGGGCTACGTTGGGGGAAACATCCGCCAAGTCAGCTTCCTGCCAAGCTTCCCAATACTTGGTGGCTTGCTGCCACATTTCTTCGGCTTGCATCATCACCAAAGACGTTGTTCTGCTAAAGTCAGAGACTGATTTGTAGGTCAGTTGCCACTCCCGATCTTTGGAGAGTAGCTCTCGATGTTGAATAATATCGAACAGGATTTCAATCACCTGATTTTCGACTATCTCGACCATCTGCTCCCGTTGGATTTTCTCCTGTTTTACCCATTCGGCTAAGGAGTCATAATCGAAACCGGGAGCGCGCTCGGATTGGCGATCGATCAGCTCAGCAATCAGTTGTGGGCAGTGTCGAGACAGTTGCCGATTCCAACTGCGAATCGGATGTATTCCACTACCACCCCAAATTGACCCATAAGAGAAAAATAAAGTCCACTGCTTGCCTTGAAGATCTTCAACATCTAGCCGACCTGTAAGTTGCTCCCTAGCACAATCAAAAATCTGCTGTGCGAGTTGGTCGGTAGTAAATACCTGCTGGCAAGTGGTCATTGGCGTCTCCATCAAATGAATAAATGAGTGAGATGCCGCCCTTGGTTCATTGTCGCAGCAAACTGCGATCGGGTGCGATCGTCGTCAATCGTCACGATAGGCAGGCATGAGAGTTTGTACCGGCTTTTGCCCTGATTAGACAAAATCGATCGCACATCGAAGCCTGCCGCTCTCATGGCATCTGGAGATCGCTTATTCACATGCTGTCAAACATTTCGGGTGTTGTCAAACCCCCGTATATCTTAATTTCAATAGTTTGTCAATGATGAATGTCACTTAATGATGATGTCCGTAAGCTCCTCGTTCGGGTTTAAAGGGTACAACTTCTGCTTTTATGGTCACTCCCATCTGCTCTAACATCGCCTGTAGAACTGGATCGGGAGACAACCGTAAATAGTCAGATGCAACCTCTAAAAGCACATGGCGATTACCTAAATGATAAGACGCTCGGAGCAAATCAATCGGTTCCTGAGCCGTCACCGTCAGCACCGACTCGGGTTTGGCGGCAATTCGTAGAACAACATTACTGTCTTCCGATTGTAATACATCTCCATCCTGGAGAATTGTGCCTCGAGGCAAGCGCAGATACACGTCTGTACCGTCAGGCATCTGATAGCGGTGGCGCGTTCGGGTGCGTTCCTCAGCCGTGAGCGAGAGGGTAAAGTTAACGGTGATATCGGTAGTAGCACCTAAGCGTTGCGTAAACGTCAACATCGGGAAAAAATCAGATCGATCCTTACGATCTCTGACTGGAGCGTTGTTCGTTTTGCAGGCGTTGCAGTTCGTTTTGAATGCGCTGCTGCAATATCGCGTCGGATTGAGCCGTGACTGTGATCTGATTAAATCGAGCCATCGTAAACCCTTGCGCTTCACTAATCTTTTTCGCTTGGTTGCAGTAATTCACCGCAACTCTTTCCAGATTAGGACGTAGAGCTGCGATCGTATCGGCTTGAGTGCAAGTAAAGTCAGGCACTGGCTCATCCTTCGTATTATCCTGAACTGCTTTATAGGCGTCTTGACGAATTGGCTCGATCGCTAATACGGCCGCAGCATAATCGGCTACTTCTTTAGCTGTCACTGATTCTGCCGGTACAGGGGAGATGGGGGAGGGCGTATCGAAAGCCGCTTTAGAAGAACATCCCACCAAGGCTACCATCAGGCCGACCTGCAACCCGATGGCAGAGAAAACTTTAGTTTTTTGCCAGGGTTGGCACGATAACTTGACTAGTCCAGACGTAACAAAGGGACGCTGCATGGTCTGCTCCTTTGCGCGATCGCGATATTCGGATAGTATTCCACCAGGGGATAACTCCGATGCACAGGTTCCCCGGCTAGGCTGCGCTGCGCTAGCACGAACGCTGAGCGATCGACCTAACATTGCTGCACTATCCGAAATGGCTTTGCTTTCACAGATGAAGACTCTGCCATCTCCCGGTTGACTCAGCAGAGCAAAAGGGTTCTTCATAAATGCAAGTCGCACAACGATCAACTCCATCCTTAAAAAGCGTGCCTCTATCTTTGGATATCACCCGATACAACGTCAATAGGCAACCCGTTGAACTCTACACGATGAGTTTGAAATAGCGAGCAGTTAGTAGATTTGAGCCAGCCAGTCAAGCATTACATAAATTGCCGCAGCGTTCGGTCAGGATACTCAACTTTATTGTTGTTGACGAATTAATTCGCTTTGGATGCGTTGGCGTAAACTGGGATTATTTTGCATCAATGATGTTATTTCATTGAAGCGAGCATTCCCTCTAGGAAAATAATTTCCAACAATTGCTGACGATTGCTGACAGTAAGCTTTCGCGATTCCTTGCACTCCTCCAGGTAGAGTTCTGATACTAGCAGGATTGTTGCAAACAATTTCGGGGACATCTCCAACGACTTTCTTAATTTCGCCATATGCAGATTGGCGGATCTGCTCTATGGCGAGGACTGCTCGTGCATAGTTTTGAACTTCTTCATTAGAAACAATAGATTGAGCAGACGCCGCAGTACTAAAGACTAAGCTCTCAGAGCTAGGAGAGGTTCCGGATAGTCCCGGCGTAAGTCCGGAGAGCAAACCAATAATAGAGAGCGTCCCTATTAGTAGGGATTTAGACAAAATGCGGTTGAAATAGGGTTGGAAACAGTAGGAAATCATCATGGCGATCGCGGACGACCAAAATTACAAGTAGATAAACGTATAAGGAGCTAGTTTTTCTGAACTCTTTGACGGAGTTAAAGTTCCTCACTGAGTAAGGAATTTTAAAAGGCTCAGGACGGGAAAAGCGTAGAGTCAGGCAATACCAATTCCCTCCATTTTCCTTGATTCTTAATTCTTAATTAGCATTTCCTACAGATTTGGCAAAGCTCTATGACTTTAGTTTGCAACGTAGAACGGGGGTCTGCTCCTCGTTTGAGATTGAACTCCAAGTCTACCAGTACCCGCAGCGTCGAGATGAGTTGGGTTGAGGACAGGGGCTGAACTTCTTTGGTCAGAAAATAAATTCGTTTGGGATTACCCACCTCAGCGGCAGTTGCGATCGCTTTTTGGTCAGTTTCTCCCTCACTCACCATCAGCTTGACCCATAGCCAGGTACGGAACTGCCCGATTAAGGTGGCAACAATCCTCAACGCGGGTTCGTTTTTGTCAATCAAGTCGGCAACCAACTCCAGCGCTTTTGCCCCATTCCCTTGGAGAATCGCCCCTGCCAGTTGCAAGCTGTTTTGCGTGTTGGAGGTGACGAGAGTCGTCACAGTGCGCTCGTCTAAGACTTGGGTTGGATTACCGGCGTAGAGGCGTAATTTTTCCAGTTCGTTGACTAACTGCCGGGTATCGTTACCCACCGACTGTGCCAACAGTTCCGCCGCTGCCGGAGTGAGTTTGACTCCAGCATCCTTGGCATACGTCTGTACCCGTTGGACGAGTTGTTCTGTTTTCCAAGGCGGGATGAGAGCAAATTCTCGGATATGGGCATGCTTTTGCAGTAGCTTAGTCGATTTGAGACGCCCATCCGGTCGATTACGGGTCGTGAGGAGTAGAACAGACTCTTCAGGAACAATGGGAAGAGTGCGTTCTAGTTCTGCCAGCAGACGTTCCGAACACTCCTGGCATACTGTCGTATCGACCAACCAGACTAGACGCTTACCCATACCAAACGGTGGCGTCATCGCCTGATTTAGCCCCTGAATCACGGCATCCGCTTGTTCAGGAGGAATTTTGTCATAGTTAAAACTCGCCCAATTCGGATCGAGGACTGATTTCCGCAGTTCCTCTACAGCTTGGGTTAGGGCAAAGTCATCTTCTCCCCAGTAAAGATAAACTTCTCCTTGCTTCATTAACTTCAACCGCTAGTTACCCCTTTACAGTCAAATTGTAGTCATTTTAGGGAATGGGTTATCGGTAATGGGACGACGATCCAATTACCGATTACCAATTACCTATTACCATCTAGATATAGTTTTCACGAATGCATTAGACTGACTAGGGACAGTAAAGATAAAAGTAAAAAGTTGATAGCTTCATGATTAACAGACCCAAATTTAAAAGCTGTTTTCATATCGAAATCCTCCAGCCTAACGTATTTTTACTCGCTGAGAACCAGTATTTTGTCCTAACGGGTCATTTGTATGAACTGTTAGCGCCCTTGATTGACGGTCAGCACACGGTTGACGATCTTATAGAACTTCTACAAGGGAAAGTCTCTGCTGCGGAAGTTTATTATGCGTTAATGCTGATGGAGCAAAAAGGCTATATTGTTGAAAATAATAGTATAATTGCACCGGAATTGGAAGCCTTCTGGACTAGTTTAGAGGTCGCCCCTCAAGACGCGATCGCTCGATTAAACTCAATCAAGGTTTCAGTAAAAGCTTTAGGTAAAATTTCGACAAAAGAATTTATCTCTACCCTCGAATCTCTCAATATTCAACTGGATGATGATGGAGATATCGCAGTTGTACTTACTAACGATTATCTCCAAGATAAACTGGCTGAATTGAACCAAAGAGCTTTACAGGAAAAGCGTCCCTGGATGCTAGTCAAACCTGTAGGAACAACAATTTGGATTGGACCTATCTTTCATCCTGAACAGACAGGATGCTGGGAATGTTTCGCACAACGCCTGCGCGCTAATCGACCCGTTGAAACATATATTCAGAAACAAAAAACTAGCTCAACGCCTTTGATAACTTCTATCGCTGCCCTTCCTTCTACCTGGCAAACTGGGCTAACTTTAGCAGCGACTGAAATCATGAAATGGATTGTCCAAGGAGAAAATAAACAACTGGAAGGGAGTTTAGTTACTTGGGATGCGAAGCTATTGAAGACAGATAGCCATATTGTAGTGAAGCGCCCGCAATGCCCTGCCTGTGGGAAACGCGATCGCTTTCATCAAAACCCCTTACCGATAATTTTAGAAAGCCAGAAAAAAACGTTTACTGCCGATGGTGGACACCGCCGAGTTTCGCCTGAAGCAACCTTGAAAAAATACGAACACCATATCAGTCCGATCTCAGGTGTTGTTCATAGTTTGAAGGCTAAAGAGTATACAGATGATTCTGTTATCCATAGTTATTATGCCGGACACAACTTTGCCATGATGTTCGATAGCTTATACTTTTTGCGGCAAAAAGTTCGGAGTAAAAGTGGAGGTAAAGGGAAAACCGATATTCAAGCTAGAGCCAGCGCCCTTTGTGAAGCGATTGAGCGATATTCCGGTATCTTTCAAGGAGATGAGATTCGATATCAGAATACCTATCAAAATTTGGAAGATAGTGCGATTCATCCCAATGCTTGTATGGGGTTTAGTGAAGAGCAATATCGAACTCGCCACGAATGGAATGCGAAGTCTGAACTGTATCAAAAGGTACCGGAACCGTTTGATGAGGAAAGAGAATTGGAATGGACGCCGATTTGGTCTCTTACGCATCAACAGTTTAAATATATCCCTACCGCTTATTGTTATTACGGCTATCCCAGAGAGAAGAATCCATATTGTTGGGCAAATTCTAATGGTGCAGCGGCAGGAAACACCAAAGAAGAGGCAATTTTGCAAGGCTTTCTGGAATTGGTAGAGCGAGATGGTATTGCCTTGTGGTGGTATAACCGAGTCAAGCGTCCAGGGGTAGATTTAACGAGTTTTGACGAACCCTATTTGCAAGCGATAGTCGATTCTTACCGTCGAATGAATCGAGAGATTTGGGTTTTAGATCTCACGACCGACTTTAATATCCCTACTTTTGCATCTATCTCTAGACGGATAGATACAGAAGTTGAAGATATTGTCTTTGGTTTTGGAGCGCATTTTGACGCTAAAATTGCGATTCTTCGGGCCATTACGGAGACCAACCAAATCTTGCCAGCTGTTTTAAACGTGGCTGCTGATGGTAGTACTCAATACCGATTTGAGGACCCCATAGCCCTAGATTGGTGGAAGACCGCAACTCTAGAGAATCAGCCTTATCTGGTGCCTGATGCTAGTGTTAAACCCATGATGTACTCAAATTACTCCCAAAGGTTGAGTGACGATCTGCGCGAAGATGTTCTAAATTGTGTAGAAATTACTGCAAAACAGGGAATGGAGGTGTTGGTTTTAGATCAAACACGCCCTGATATCGGATTGAATGTCGTCAAAGTTATCGTTCCTGGAATGCGCCATTTTTGGAAACGATTAGCACCTGGACGACTTTATAATGTTCCTGTAAAATTGGGCTGGATGCCGGAATCACTAAAGGAAAATCAGCTAAATCCGTTTCCGATGTTTCTTTGATAGAACTTAGGGGTCAGGGGGGACATGCCAGCATCATTTGTGCTTTCCTTCAAAAGGGATATTTCTGTAATTGAACCAGAAGGCGATCGCATCACCGTTCAATCCCCTCGCATCAAGGGAAATATTCCTCAGTACACGCTCAATATAGAGCAGGCATCACCCGGATTGCTGGCAGCTATCAAAACTATAGCAGCTGATGGAGATACGGAGGAACATCTCAGCGATTTAGTACTACAGTCTGATGGGTTCTCGGAGCTATCCCGGTTTTACTATTACCTACAGCAATTGATCGATTTTGGTTTCATTCGCCATACCGTTATTTGTAATAAATTGCCTCTAGCGACTAGAGTGCCTATTTACCCATTTAAAACATTCCAGTTGAGAGAGGCAGCACTAGACAAAAAATACGCTCTATCGCGTTTTGCGTATTGTCATAAAAGCCAAGAACAGCTAGTGTTAGAATCTCCTTTCTCCCATGCAGAGGTTATATTACCGGATTGGAAAGGTGCCGCACTGATAGCTGAACTGGCTAAGCCTCAAACTGGACAGGAACTGGGCGCAAAAATCCCCGGAATCTCTCAGGATACGGTACAGTTATTTTTAAGTTTACTGTTGAGTTCCGAAATGCTGGGGGAAGTTCAAGCAGACGGAAAGCTGGAGGAAGAAGAAAGCAAAAACTTGGTGTCGTGGGAGTTCCACGATTTACTATTTCATGCCAGAAGTAGACGAGGTAGACATAGTAATCCTGTTGGGAAGACGTTTCGTTTTTTAGATCGGCTGGAACAACCTCCGATGGTAAAACCCCACGTTGGTGATGACATCGTTGAGTTGTACAAACCAGATATTGAAAAACTCAAACAGGAGGATTATCCTTTCACTACGGTGTTGGAACAACGGCAGTCAATCCGACGTTACAACGAGCAGCCGATAACCGTTAAACAACTCGGAGAATTTCTTTACCGTTCGGCGAGAAATAAACGAGTAGTATCGAAAGATTATGGAGAATGTACTCACAGACCTTATGCTAATAGCGGAGGTCGTTACGAATTAGAAGTGTATGCGATCGTCGATACCTGTGAGAATCTGGATTCAGGGATTTACTACTATTCTCCGGAAGAGCATCACCTAAGTAGACTAGCTGAGAGAAATAGCAATGTAGAAGCGTTATTAGAGGAAGCCTATTTGGCTACGGGTAAAGCTTGTATGCCACAGGTTTTATTCATTTTTACCGCACGATTTCAAAGACTGGCATGGGTTTATGAGTCGGCTGCCTATTCTCTCATCCTCAAGGATGTGGGTTCCTTGCAGCAGACGATGTATTTGGTAGCTACTGCTATGAATTTAGCACCTTGCGCGATCGGTGGGGGAAATAGCGATCGCTTTGCGGCGACAGTTGGCACCGATTACTATGCAGAAACTTCAGTAGGAGAATTTATCCTAGGCAGCTCCCCTAACAATTAACATCATAATGACATCCCAGTTTATCTTACTTATTAAATAATAAAAATCATATTTCAGAGCTTTATTTATTCTTATTTATTTTGTAAAATAGCTGGATACGGGATGTGAAAGCGATCTAAACTTAGAGATTAATAGCTACAGTCTTAGCCTCACAATAATTAAGTGAAGCGGCTGTCACCTTTACTTAATTATTGAAATTAGCTAAATCAATTCTTGTAATACGAGGTAACAAAATGAATTTGCTCACAAGAGATAATCCAGAAGCTCAAAAAGTCTTGTCCAAAATTGTTGCAAAAACATGGTTAGACGAACAATTTAAATCACAATTTATCTCAAATACCAATGTAGTTTTAGAAGAGAACGGTTTGACTTTACCCAGTAGTGTAGAATTCCGAGTGAATGGCAACACGCTATTAGGAACTCTGACAAGCAAAGTTCCTGGTCAAGAAGGAAGGGTAGTCTACGAAATTTCCTTACCTGATAAACCAGAAGGACTAACCGATCAACCAATACAGTCTTGGACTAATGGAAATAACTCTGACTATGAGGAAAGCGACTGCAAAATTACCCTATAGTTTTGTTATAGGCGCTATTTAGGTGGCATATCCCTGTAGAGATTCCCTCCGCAAACTTGTGCATTTTTAATATTTTAAATTGCTTCTACAGTAGCGGTAGGATATCACATTACTGATGATAAAATTGCAAAAAACAATCAAACTTTATGGGCTTCGGCATATCGTCTAATTTGCCCTATTTTCCCTTGGGCATAAGCCGTAAACCCCTGGGATTCCTTAAGCAGATAACCATCGCCATAATCCTAACAATTTCAATAGTCCTGAGCTTATCATCAAATGCGTATGCCGAAGCATTAAATCGTAAGTTTGAGAAGCTCGGAGTTGACTATGGATTGTCTCAAAGCTGTGTTCTCGCTATTCTTCAAGATAGTCAGGGATTGATGTGGTTTGGTACGCAAGATGGATTAAATAAATACGATGGATATAACGTAACAGTCTACAAATATAATGAACTCGATTCACACTCAATATCAGATAATTTTATCTTATCGCTCTACGAAGACAAGTCAGGTACCATTTGGATTGGCACTGAGAACGGAGGACTGAATAAATTTAACCGTCAAACAGAGGAGTTTACTCACTATATCCACGACCCTGAAAATCCAAATAGCTTAGGAGGAAATTTTGTCTGGTCAGTCTATGAAGACAAGACAGGTACACTATGGGTTGGAACCGATGGTGGAGGACTCAACAGGTTTAATCGAGAAACAGAACAGTTTATCCATTACAAACATAACCCTGCTAATCCAAGTAGCTTAAGTAACAATACTGTATTGTCAATCTTTGAGGATAAATTCAATAGGCTCTGGATTGGTACTGGTGGTGGAGGACTCAATGAGTTTAATCGAAAAACAGAGCAGTTTATTCATTACACGCACAACCCAGGCATTGACAATAGCTTGAGCAATAATACTGTATTGTCAATCTTTGAAGATCGAGCTGGTAGGCTTTGGGTTGGTACAAAGGGCGGGGGTCTTAACAATTTTGAACGCGAAAAAAGTAAATTTATTCACTATACACATGAGCCTAATAACCCCAATAGTTTGAGTGACGATACTATCAGTGCAATTGTTGAAGATCGATTGGGTCATCTTTGGTTAACAACTAGTAGCTGGTATGGAAACTCTTATGGCACAGCACTTAATGAATTTGAACCTGAAACTAATCAATTCATCCGCTACAAAAACGATCCAGCTAATCCAAATAGCTTAAGTGAAAATACAGTTGCCTCTATTTGGAAAGATAACTCAGATATTCTTTGGATTGGCACTGGTTTTAGTGGTGTTAATAAATTAGACACAAAACCTTATAAATTTATTCATTACCAACACGATATTACCAACATTAACAGCTTAATTGATAATCATATTTCGTCAATTTATGAAGATAAAAATCGTACCTTATGGATAGGTACTTATAATAGTGGTTTAGATAAGCTTGACCTCAAAACTGGTCAATTTACTCACTACATCCATGAACCTAATAATCTAAATAGTTTGAGCAGTGACAAAATATGGTCATTGTATGAAGACCAATTCGGTTTGCTTTGGATTGGTACTGGGGGAGGCGGACTCAACAAATTTGATCGAGAAACTGGAAAATTTACTCACTACACACACAACCCTAATAATCCCAATAGTTTAAGGGATGACAATGTTTGGTCAATTTATGAAGACCAGTCAGGCACGCTCTGGGTTGGTACCTTCGATGGAGGATTCAATAAGTTTGCTCGGAAAACTGGAAAATTCATACAATACACATATGATCCTAACAATCCCAATAGCTTAAGTGATAATAATGTTTTCTCAATCTATGAAGACCACTCAGGTATGCTCTGGATTGGGACTATAAACGGCGGACTTAACAAATTTAATCGTCGAACTGAAGAG
>DATNPC010000710.1:0-10197 GCA_036703375.1 Allocoleopsis sp. | reverse complement strand
CCCAAAGCGACTCCGAAGCCGCTCCCGCCAGGAGCGTATAAAGCTCGCGTTACATGGTCAGAAGGATTGATTGTCCGCGATTCACCGAGTGTTGAGGGAAACCGCGTTGGTGGAGTGGCTCTCAATCAGGAAGTCATCGTTCTCAAAGACAGCCCTGACGGAAAATGGCAGCAGGTACGTGTTACAGCAGAGGGCGAGCAAGAAGGCTGGGTTAGGTCAGGCAACGTTGAACGGATTAATTAGTAATGGGTAATGGGTAATGGGTAAGAGTTTACCAATTACCCGTTTTCAATGTGTATCCAGCCTTTTCATGGATGAGAATTTAGCTAATGTGCCGGATTGCGAAAGCACGTTGGTAAACTTGCTTGCTGGAGAGCGATTTATGCCAAATCGAAGAGTAGAATTTCGGCATCTGTCGTCGCTTCGATAGCAACTTCCGTGTCTTCACTAATTGCGGCTCCATCACTCGTATTCAGTGGCGTACCGTTTAGGGTAATTGCACCACGCGCTACTTGAACCCAGGCATGGCGCTGAGGCTTGAGGAGATGGGAAATGCGATCGCCTTTTTTCAGAACTGCCGCATACAAATCTACATCCTGATGAATCGCGAGCGCCCCCTCCCGTCCCTCTCTAGCCGCCACTAAATGCAGCTTACCGGGTGTTTTTGCTGGCGAAAAATTCCGTTGTTCGTAACCGGGCGGTAATCCATCCGTGTCAGGTAACAGCCAAATTTGTAAGAAGTGAACTGGCTCAGTTTTCGAGTGATTAAACTCGCTATGCCGGATTCCTGTCCCTGCGCTCATGCGCTGTACTTCACCTGGGTAAATGATTGAACCATTCCCAATACTGTCCTTATGCTCGATTGCTCCTTCTAGGACGTAGGTAACAATCTCCATGTCACGATGACCGTGGGTTCCAAAACCAGCAGCAGGACTAACACGGTCTTCATTAATTACTCGCAGAGCGCGAAATCCCATCTGCTTGGGGTCGTAATAGTTGGCAAAGGAAAATGTGTGGTAACTATTTAGCCAACCATGATTAGCGTGTCCTCGCTCTTCAGCTTTGCGAATTGTCAGCATTTTCTCCTCCTATTTAAGTTTTTCTCCCCGCTCAAGAGACTGATTGCCTTGAGTAGAGTTGGTCTTGGAATTGAGCCGTTACCATTTAAAGTTTGGTATGAGCGCCATCACAATACGGGGGGTTAGCCGTATGTTTGCAGTTACAAAGCGCTATGGTTTTTTTCGCAGTTACCTCAAAAGCGAGCGGTGTAAACTCAGTACCTTTATGAGAACCGTCGCAAAAGGTTTTGTTTTGAGATTGACCGCAACGACACCAGTAGTAAGTACCGGGTTCTAGCTCAAGAACGGCAGGTTTTTGATCGGCAATTACGGGTTCACTCATCGTGTTCTCCTGAACAGTTGATACCAGGTTCTCGATCGCTTATTGGTGCGTTTTTTGCATATTTAAACTTTAGCGTTTATAACGCTATTATGGAAAGTATGCACTTTAAAGTAAGGTAGTACCCAAAAAGATACTATGGAAGCCGAAGTCGTAGGGATTGAACGAGCGAGTTGCCCTGTGGAACAAACCCTAGAGGTCATTGGTGGTCGCTGGAAGGTCTTAATTCTGCGGGAGCTGTTTTCAGGCGTAAAGCGTTTTGGTCAGCTACACCGAGCCTTATATGGCATTACGCAGAAGATGCTCACCCAACAACTGCGGGAGATGGAGGAAGACGGAATTGTTCATCGAGAGGTTTATTTACAGGTACCACCCAAAGTCGAATACTCCCTAACACCCTTAGGAGAAAGCCTTAAACCTATCCTCGATTCAATGCATGAATGGGGGATTAGGCATCTCGATGCACAAAGTCAAGAACAATAAGACAGTGGCTTGCACTCGATAGTAAAATTAAACTGAGTGTAATTAATACCTATCAATAAATTAACTGGCAAAAACTGGGTTCCTCACCCGCCATGACAAATGACTGGCGTCAATTGGATTGACACAGTACTAGTGAAGTGAAATTAACTAAAGTTCTGGACAACTTCGTTTGAACTTTCTTTAGCCTTGTAGCACAAACTCCTTGTTGCTACGGTAATTGAACTATATCGTGAGTCGGGGCAATTCTGGTAAAGGATAAGTTGGACAGACCTACTACCTAAAGACGTAGAAAACCCTCCAGAACTAAGAAAGTAAGCAGATTAGAACAATCAACACAGTAGAGACATCACAACAAATGGCTACACCAAGCAAATCTACTTCTCGACGCTCAACTGCTCCTAAGTCTGACCTGGAAGCCACTGTTGCTCAGTTAAAAACGGCACTGAACAAGGCTGAAAAGGAAGCTCAAGAGAAAGAAAATGCGTTCATTCAGCTCAAAGACACTCTGGTAGAAGTGCAGGACAGAGAAAGCGCTCTGCAACAACAAGTATCTGACTTGCAATCAGACTTACAACAGCAGAAAGAATCGGTACAGAAGTTACAGCAAGAATTAGAAACCCTTGAGCAGCTGAAAACTGGGTTCGAGGAGGCGAAACAGGCGGCTCATCAACTCGCTGAAGTGAACGAAAAACTCGCTCATGAGAGAAAAGCAGTACAGAAGCTACAGAAAGAACTGGAAAAGACCGAGCAGCTGAAAACCGAGTTAGAGGAAGCCAAAAAATCAGCTCGTCAACTTGCTGAAGCTAACGAAAAGCTGACTCAAGAGAAAAAATCGGTACAGAAGCTACAAAAAGAACTAGAAAAGACCGAGCAACTGAAAGCTGAGTTAGAGGAAGCCAAAAAAGCAGCTCGTCAACTCGCTGAAGCTAACGAAAAGCTGACTCACGAACTCGATAGCCTAAAAACAGGGAAGCAAGAACTCAAAAGTCAGAGTAATAGAACTCCACAGCGGAGTATAGAGCGACCCATTCAAAAGGAAAGTGACAAGCCTGCTGATTTTGCAAAAAGTAGCTGGCTGCTCTAAATCGACTAGTGCAAGAAGGCAGTTCGCGGAGCGTTCTCCGTAGGAGTAGGCAGGAGGCACAAGGCACAAGGGGTATTGCTTGTACACTTAGCTTTTTAAGCTTCTTCAACTGGTGGGTTATTTCCGCCGTACTGTACTAGGCTTTACTCTGTTCTCAATTAAAGAATCTGGAAGTCAAGCTTCAAACATCCACTCCTGACTACCAATCCGAATGACATTGCCGGATGTCAGCCAAAAGGGTTGGTTGGCAGCCAGTCGCTGTCCACCGACAAATGTTCCGTTGGAACTACCAATGTCGATTAGCTGGTAGCGAATAGTTCCTAGAGAGTCAGTTTGCTGAATAATACGGGCATGGTTGCGCGAACAGAGAGCATCGTCTAAAACCAGGGTGTTGCTCGGTTCGCGACCGATGGTAAAGGGCGTAGGTGATAAAATTGCGATCGCACCTGTCGTTCGATGGACTAAACGAGCTAGCGTGCTTCCCTCAACACTATCAGCCAGTACTGTGGGAGCAAGGACTGGTCGATTTTGCGCTGGCAAACTCGCTGGAATGGGCAGCTGTCGTTCAATCGCGATACTAGTCGCTTCCAGAGTAGCGCCCAGTGCCGGGTCATTGGCGTTGGGGTCGCGACCGGAGATGAGGTTGACTTGCTGGATGGGCGGGGGTTGTACTTCCGGACGACCCGCTTGAGCAATTTGCATTTTCAGTGCTGCTTCGTGTTCGGCTTCCTCTCTCGCACTCATGCCCTCAACTTGACGAATGATGCCGCGAGTCTGAGGAAAGTTGATGTCACTGACGCGCACATCCTCTAAGGCAAAGCCCAATGAATAGGACAATTCCGCATGGTCGAGGATGTACTGCCGAATATGCGCTCTCCCTTGCGTTGTCAACTGTTGAACGCCTAGCTGACCAATCGCTACTCCTAAGCTATCTTTAACTGCACTTGTCAGCGCTGCAATGGGATCGGATAGTTCCAACGCCACGCGTTTGGCATCCACGACCTGATACATCACATTGAGGGAAACATTAATCAGATACTGGTCGCGGGATAAAAAGTCCCCGTGAGAGACAATCTCCAAGTTCCGAACCTTGCTATCAACCAGAATGAGTTCGCACTGTTCGAGTACGGGAAGAGCAAAACTGAAATGACGACCTGGAGACAACGTCCGTACAACCCGACCATTTTTGACTAAAAGACCCGTATAGCCTGCTCCAATAAAGTCCATGCTCCACCCAACCCAGCGTTCTGGGGTAGCCGTTTTGATCAGAGGGGAAGAAGTGGTGGACATGACACTGTTCTAAAGGAGTGATGGAATAGGACTGCATTTCCCTTACTTCAAGACTAGCAGAGCTTTTTAACAGTGTTCAGTGAACAGTGGCCAGTGACCAGTTGGGAACTAAGCTTCCCCAGTAAACAGCAGTAGCTCTCACCCTACGTCGTGGGATTGGAGCAAAAATTTTGCCTTTCAACAGTCTTGGTAAATACGTCTTGAGATTGAACAGATACCTAAGAGTATCTCAGCGAAAACTCTTCAACACCAAGGGCTTCGGTGCCAACGAAGTGATTCGTCTCCTGCGATCGCTAATGTACCTTTCGACAGTGACACAGTCGAAGCAAAAATCGCTAACGTTACAAAAAGCTACAATACTAAACAAAAATACATAATTAGCGCTCCTCAGCACCAAACTCATGCGAAATGCACTTCTTTCAACCAAAGGGTTTACCCCCACACGATCTCAGCCTTTATTAGGATTACTAATTGCTACAACAATATTTTTTCTATGGATTAGTAGCTTAATCGTTCTATTGTCTATCGATGTTTCTCAGATTTCGCTATTTTTAATCGTATCTGCCGTTCTGGTGAGAACCTTTCTGCATACAGGCATATTTATTACTGCTCACGATGCGATGCACGGCACAGTTTTTACTCAAAATCGCCACATCAACGATTTTATTGGCTCTGTAGCCACGCGACTCTATGTTCTATTACCTTACAAAACGCTCTTAGAGAAACACAGATTTCATCATCGATATCCAGCCAGTTCCCAAGACCCAGACTTTTGCGAACGGGGACAACATAATCTCTTGATTTGGTATCTAGACTTTATGAAAGGTTATCTAGTTGCTAAGCAAAGCTGGGTCGTATTTTTAGGAATGGCTCTTATCTTTTCTGTATTCAAATGGGGGTTCAATATCCCAGTGAGTAACCTCCTCTTATTTTGGGTCTTACCAATTTTACTCAGCTCAATTCAGCTTTTTTATTTCGGCATTTTCTTACCTCATCGGCGACCAAAAGGAGGTTACACCAATCGCCATCGGGCTAAAAGTACTTACTACGATGTCTTCTGGTCGTTGATTGCCTGTTATCATTTTGGCTACCACTGGGAACATCACGAATTTCCTCATCTTCCGTGGTATGAGTTACCGTCAGTCGTGAAAAGCTAGAAGACTAGTGCAAAAAAGGCAAAAGGCAGAGGGCAGAAGGCAAGGAAGCTTGTACAGTAAGCTTTTCAAACTTATTCAACTGGATAGTTATTTCCGCCATGCTGTACCCAAGTGTTTAATACGATTTGCCATCGCTACCAAAATATTCCCGGTAACTGCAAATTTTGTCTCCACGAACATCAAAGGAAACCGCTACTCGGTTTTTGTAAGGTTCTCCCCTCAGCTGTCCTTCGTCTCGGAACTCAAAAACAACAGTTGTCTCATTACTGGTAATGCGGTCTAGCGTGACAGACAGGCCAGGTTGAAACGCGTCAGAAACATAGTGAAAGAATTCACGAACCCGCTCTTGACCGACATTCAAGCCATGGTAGGGGCCGAGTGGAAACCAGAACGTGAAATCTTCCGTAAGCATATCTATAAATGGGTTCCATTCGCCTGTCGCTAGACCCTGCGTGAAATGCTCAAATGCCTGACGAGCAACTTTTAGCGTATTTTCTGCTCGTTCTGTCATTGTTACTGCCTCCTGATGCCAATGCGTTCGATGTTGCCTGAGAAGTGAGAGCTCGTCTGCGATCGCAATTATTATCTGGTTATTATCTGGCGATCGCTTTTCACGTCGCTGCTATTCTTGCAAATTTTATCGCCAGCGACGAGAACAATTAAGCTAAAAGTGAGTTTGTGATAGGAAGTAGCTTGTGAATGGTTTAGATTCGTGCGATCGCACAGAGCCAAAAATTGATAAAGTTCTGCTGATCGGAGTGACTGGAGGCACTGGTGGGAATGTGGTTAAGGGATTTCTCGAACAGGGTGTGACCAACCTACGTGCCATCACTCGCAAAATTGACCTTGACCGCCCTTCCTTGGCAAAGATGAGCGATGTAGGAGTCGAGCTGGTTGAAGCGAATCTAGACGATGAAGACTCGCTTGAAGCTGTGTTTGTCGGGATTTCACAAGTTTACTGCCACGCCACCTCAGCCGACTCTGCCAAAGCCAATCCCCTAGAGGTCGAGAGGGCAAAGCGAGTAGCGCGAGTGGCAAAGCAAGCGAACATCAAGCACTTCGTCTATAACTCGGCCGGTGGGGCAGAGCGAAATTCTGGAATCAGCCACATTGAACAAAAGTACAAGGTAGAACAGATTCTCAAACAAGCTAGTTTACCGACAACATTGTTACGAGCTTGCTTGTTTATGGAGGAGTTTTGGAAAAAGTACACGCGACCCTCTGTGCTTAAAGGAACGTTCCCGTTTTCCCTTCAGCCAGATAAACCCCTACATCTGATTACCACAAAAGATATGGGTCGCATTGCTGCCTATGTGATGAAACATCCCTCTCACTATATCGGTCGAGAAATTGAGCTAGCTGGCGATGTACTGACTCCAAAGCAGATGGCAGAGGAATTTTCCAAGGTACAGGGGATTCCGGTTGTTTACAAAGAAGTACCGCCCTGGCTTTTCTTGCTCCTGCTGCGTAAAGAATTGTTCGAGCTGATTCAGTGGTATCGCCATCAAGGGTATCAAGCTGATGTGCAGCATTTGAGGGAAGAGTTTCCTGGACTCTTAACTACATTTCGTGAATTTTTGGAAGAAACCAACTGGGCAAATCCCCAATTGACCTACGATAGCCTCTGAATGCTAAGTTGCTGATAACGAGCTAGACGCCAGCAACAAGTTCCGCATTGAGACGATTAGATTAGGAAACGCAATGACAGGTACATCTTCTGCACAGCAACTGCGACAGTGGCTAAAAAGGTCTGAAATCCTCATCGTGCCAGGGGTATATGATTGTCTGGGAGCCAAGCTGGTCGAACAACTTGGCTTTGAAGTTGTGGCAACGAGCGGCTTTGGCATTGCTGCATCCACACTCGGTTTGCCAGACTACGGATTTCTCACAGCTACCGAAGTACTGTACAGCGTCGGTCGGATTGCTCAGTCGGTTAGTATTCCTTTAATTGCGGATTTGGATACTGGCTATGGCAATGCGTTGAATGTTATCCGCACTATCAAAGATGCCGTGCAGTTGGGCATTGCTGGAGTGCTTCTAGAAGACCAAGAATGGCCGAAAAAGTGCGGTCATTTTGAAGGGAAGCGAGTCATTCCCATGGCAGAACATGTTGGGAAAATTCGGGCAGCCGTACAGGCGCGGGGTGATAGTGGTTTGGTGATTATTGCTCGTACTGATGCTCGTGCTCAATTGGGTTTAGAGGAGGCAATTTATCGAGGTCGAGCTTACATTGAGGCAGGGGCAGACGTGCTGTTCGTGGAAGCCCCTCAGTCAGCGGAGGAACTGAAAGCGATCGCAACTGCCTTTCCCAACGTACCACTGGTTGCCAATATAGTAGAAGGTGGCAAAACTCCGCAACTGTCTGCCTCTGAGTTACAAGCACTCGGCTTCAAGATTGTATTTTTCCCACTGTCTACCCTGCTTGCTACAACGCATGTCATGACCGCTTGCTTGCGTCAGTTAAAAGAACAGGGAACCACGGCTGAGTTTGGGGAGTTGGTGGGCTTCAAAGAATTTGAGCAACTCATCGGCGTTCCCCAGTATCAGCAAATCGAGCAGGATTTTGCTGGGCGGAAATGAGCAAGTCAAAAGTTATCAAATGAACTCAATAAATCAACTCCTGAACTGATTTGTTCTGTGAGTGGTGGCAGTTTATTCGGGAGGCACTACCTGTAGCAAATATTTAGGTAATCGATATTAGCGATTGCCTTCTCTTTCCTTCGGAACGCCTACGGCGAATGAGACGAAGAGCCAACGGCACTAGAAGAGAGCAAAAATACCAGGCGATTAGAAATCGCGGCTACACAAACAAAGCCTGCCTCCGCAGGCTAGATGTCTTAGTCCGCGCAGGCGGACTTAGTTTGTATAGCCCCAGACTTCCAGTCTGAGGGACAATTTACACATTTGGGATGCTCCCGAGCCGATCGCTTTTATCTTCCTTCACTCCTCGACTTGACTGTTGGAAGTAATGGGTTTGCATAAAAATGTTGAAATGCCGTGATAAGTAAATAACAGCTAGTTGTGCTGGGGAGAAAGCCAAACCGCTGACCTCACTTAAAAGGAGACTAACCAATGAAGATTGTTGAGCCAACACCGAATCGATTAAGGCTACAAGCAAATAACTTGATGACCGCAATGGGGACAGTGCTTTTTGGTAGTGTTTTTGCGATCGGTGGATTAGCGGCAATGGTTGTTTTCGGGGAACTTGCTACTCTGACATGTCAGAGAGTTGAACCAACTCAAGGAAGTTGTCAATTTGTGCATTCTGGCTTGTTAGGGTCAGATGAGACAACAATACGCTTAAATCAACTCCAAAGTGCAAAAGTTGATGTAAATGAAAGCCATAAGGGGGATACCTATCGTGTCGTACTCATAACTGATGGTGGCAAGGTTCCCTTCACCACAGCGTGGAGTTCCGGTGCTGAGGAAAAACAAAAAAATACAGACCGAATTAATGCTTTCATTGGCAATCCTGGAAAGACATCTTTGCGTGTTCAACAAGACGATCGCTGGTTTGCTTATCCCTTTGGAGGAATCTTTATTCTGGCTGGTGGTGGGGTGATGCTTGGTTCATTGCGTGTTCTCAGAAAGGGTTAATTATACTGCACGTCTTTTCAGCACTTTCGGCGAGTATTTATGTACAAATTAAATATGGAGCAGCTTACAACTCACTGCCTGAATGACAATAACTTCTATTGCCTCTACTCGCGACTTCTGGAACGATTCAAAACCTGACAACAACTTTGCCGCAATTTTTCCCACTGAGCAGGTATTCAACCGCAGCAGGAATGGATTCAATGCCGTTAAATTCTGTTGGGTCAACCGCAACTTTGATTTTGCCAGTATAGAAAAGGTTTAACAAGCGATCGCGTGCCTCGACCATATGTTCTGCATAGTGAGGCATGAGAAACCCCCGAACCGAAGCGGCTTTCCAAAATAGCTTGTGATAAATGCGCGGTTGAGTCACGAGTTCTGGGTTTTTAGCATATTCGGAAATAAAGCCGATCGCGACTAAACGCCCTCGAACTGCTAAGTTGTCAACGCAGGTATCGAAGACTTCTTTACCAACACAATCGAAGACTAAGTTGATGCCATTGGGATACTCTTGCTTGAGGACGCGATCGAGGTTTTCTGTGCGGTAGTTAATGACGCGATCGCATCCCAAACTCTTTAATAACTCTACCTTGGTCTCTGAACCACAGGTGCCAATTACATGATTACCCGCTAACTTTGCCAGTTGCACGGCGATGTGGCCGGTTCCTCCAGCTGCCGCCGTTACCAAAACGACTTCTTGGCTTTTCATTTCTCCCGCCTGTTCGAGTGCCACTAACGCTGAGACTCCTGTAGGCATCAGAGTTAGCACCTCTGGCGTGGCGTCACGGACTTTGACAGCTAAGTGAGAAGCAATCGCTTGATATTCACGATAACCTCCTCCACGCACCGTCGTTACTACTGCATCCCCAATCTTGAAGTCGTTCACCTCAACTCCTACGGCTACCACCTCTCCCACCGCTTCCACTCCCAGATCGAACGGGGGCGTCAGATTGAGATAGGGGGTTTCACCTCGGCAAACCAACGTATCGAATCCTGCATTGATGCCAGCAAATTTGTTGCGAATGACGAGTTCGTTCGGTGCAGGGTTGGGAATGGGGAGTTCTTCAAATGCGATCGCGGCCTTAAAATCTTGAGTAAATTGTTGGGCAACCAGCTTTTTGTAAGTGATGGAACTCATGTTTAATAGTTGGTGACAACCCACTAGCGTGAAAGTGTTTGGGAGAATCATCA
>DATNPC010000709.1:0-3309 GCA_036703375.1 Allocoleopsis sp. | reverse complement strand
TTGTGTCAAAGTTTGGAGTGATTCTTGGAGGAATTGTTTCTGCGATCGCGACAGTGGTTCCTGCTTACGGAGCCGAACGCATTTCGTTTTACTATGCACCATTCGGGCAATTTAATTTGCCTGTTGAATCATTAGAAACATTTGCAAAGACTGGAAAAATCGATAGTAAATTTGCGTATTATGCCAGGTTTGCAAAACCAAGCGAATTAGCAGGTTTACGAGACTTACTGCGGCGGCGGTTTGATGTCACCCCAACCACAGTCTCACAGTTTACCTACTCTCCAGTAGGCGAAACGGTCATGCAGCGATTGGGAAATGATTTTCAAACAGATACTCACGACAATGGGTTTCATGCGCTGCGGGCAGCATTTATCCTGGCAGCGGCAGACTCCGATGGCTTAACAGTCGTGAACATATTGCGGAAATTTCCCAGCCATACGGTTTGGTTTAACTTACCACGTGTTCGTGGCATCGTTAGCAGTCTGACAGACATCTTGAAACAGCGAGATTCTCTGATTGCTGCCATTCAGCAAGATGCAAGGACTGAGGCAGCTCAAACGTCCATTGATTTTTCCCAACGCGCTGATTTACGAAAAGCTGGACCGTTTAACTGGCAAAAGGAAACGCTAAACCTGAACGATCAGTCACGGAATCGTCCACTTCTAGTTGATCTTTACTTGCCTCAACCAAAAGCTGGGGATGTTAACCCAAAGCCCGTTCCAGTCATTGTAATCTCCCACGGCATGGCATCCGATCGCCAGACTTTTGCCTATCTAGCAGAGCATCTTGCATCCTATGGATTTGCGGTGGCTGCGATCGAGCATCCTGACACAGATAGAAAAAAATATCAGGATTACCTTTCGGGATTAGCAAGCCCACCCAGCGCGATAGCAGCGATCAATCGACCGCTGGATGTGAAATTTTTACTGGATGAACTTCAACGTCTTTCCCAATCAGACTCCAGATTTCAAGGACGGTTGAATCTCGATCAAGTGGGTTTGATCGGTCAATCGCTTGGAGGATATACGGTATTGGCATTAGCAGGTGCCACAATTAATTTTCAGCAATTGCACAAGGATTGCAATCCCAATACCTCCCTGAATTTGTCGTTGTTGATTCAATGCAGAGTTGACGAGCTACCCCCCAAAGACTATTCGCTGAAAGACGATCGCATCAAAGCAGTCATCGCCATGAATCCTGTCGGTAGTAGCGTATTTGGGCAGTCAGGATTACAGTCGATTAAAATTCCGGTTATGTTGGTTTCAGGCAGTGATGACATCTTTGCTCCAGCAGTCCCAGTGCAAATTCGCCCCTTTAGCTGGCTAACCACATCCGACAAATATTTGGTACTCATGCATAAAGCCACTCACTTTTCACTGCTAAGCATAGAGCCAGGAGGCGGAGTGTTACCCGTACCACCCGAATTGCATGGTCCCAATTCTGCGATCGCCTACTCCTATGCCAAGGCTCTGAGTGTCGCCTTCTTTGAAACTCACATTGCCAATCAACCCGATTACCGTTCTTACCTGAATGCAAGCTACGCCGAGTCTATCAGCCAGCCTCCGATCGCCCTTCAATTGGTGCGATCGTTTTCATCCCAAAATGTCTTATTAAACAAGAAATAGTTCGTAGAACTACAGCGATTTTCGGTAGAGTGGGCACTACCCACATTTTTCAAAAGCTTTGACTATCGTCAATTGTCCGAATATACTCAACCTCTTGCAGATTAGCTCTCTTCTAAGAAACAGCTAATGTTTCTTAGAAGAGGGATATACCTCTAAGGATACAGGACATATGCAGCAAGTCATAATGTCGTAATCTCACGCTATTGGTATAGCTTGACTAAGTGAAATTTCCGTAAGTCATACTAAACGCTAAGATCCCCGGACTTTAACGAAGTGGAGTCCGGGGAGTGTCAATACCCTAAAGAACCTATTACTCCGCTAGCTCATTCATTTTGTGAGCCAAATGTATATCGTTCATCGTAATTCCACCTGCGTCGTGAGTTGTTAAATCGACTGATATTCGGTTGTATACGTTGCACCACTCTGGATGATGTCCCATTGTTTCTGCAACTAGTGCCACACTGGTCATAAATCCAAAGGCTTTAACAAAGGATGGAAACTGAAACTGACGATGGAGCTTCCCTTGTTCAATACTCCAACTTTTCAGTTCTTGCAAAGCAAGATCGAGTTCACTCGCTGATAAAACGGGTAAGTTGCTCATAGTCTGGCTTGAGGTAATCAAAAGGTTAAATTATGAAAACAGCTCTCGTGTTGATGTTGTCTTTTACACGAATGCCAATTCCAGGTTTGGATAATCACATTCGTGTAAAGAGTTGAGTTTAACTATTGCCATACACAGGAACAACTGCTCCTCTCATATCTACAGCAGCTTCTGAAGCCAAGAAACAGATAACCTGTGCTAGAGAATCGGGTTTAACCCATTGAGCGACATTCTCTGTATTCATTGCATCTCGATTGGTGGGAGTATCAATTACACTAGGTAAAACGATATTAGCGGTGATGTTTGTCCCTTTTGTTTCATCAGCGATCGCGCCCGTCAACGCTACTAACCCAGCTTTGGCGGCACAATAGGCGGCTAACTGTCCTCCTGGTTGTACGGCTCCCCGCGAACCGACTGTCACAATTCGTCCATAGCCGTGTTGATACATCCGTCTTAAACTATGCTTCAACACTAGGAAAGCAAGATTCAAATTCAGTTCTAGATCGGCTTTCCACTTTTCATAAGGATATTCATGAGTTTTTCCCATCGAAAATCCACCAACGAGATGAATCACAACATCTACTCGTTCCATATCATTGACTAAATCTTCCACAGCCGATTCGTCAAACAAATTAGCTCTAACCAATCGAATACGATCTAAATCGGTTACAGGGAGAACATTTTTTAATCGCTCGACGTTTCGCTCGTTAGTATAAGGAATTGTTACCGAAGCAGGTTTCTGCGCGAGAACAGTTGGCGTAACACCAAGCCCTAACCCACCCGTTCCACCAGTAACTAAAACGTGATTATCTTTCAGAAATGCGGAAATTGTATTGCTCATTGAATTCTCCAAGCATCAAATCTTTAATTAAGGACACGCTTAACAATCAAGCGTGTCCTGCTATATTTGTCAGATGACCAACTTCAGATAATTACTGTTAGGTTAAATACCAACAGGTTGAGGCTCTTGGGGAATCGAGGGCAATCCAATTGCACTTCGTAAATGAGGCCGGCTATACCAACTCCAAACTCCTTCTGTGACTGGCACAATATTCAATTCAGCTCGCCATTCATCTAGAGAAC
>DATNPC010000708.1:0-5787 GCA_036703375.1 Allocoleopsis sp. | reverse complement strand
TCACTGCTCACTGCCCAGCCAAAACTCTCTCGCGATCGTCATTAATGGAAACGATAACTCTGAATGTTCCTCCCGTAGTAGCTCTCAGTGACGAGCAGTTCTACCATCTGTGTATGGCAAATGAAGAATGGCGAATGGAGCTTACGGCTGAAGGAGAATTGATTATCATGCCCCCAACGGGTGGAGAAAGCGGCATCAGAAATTCCGATTTAAATGCCGATTTGGTCATCTGGAACCGCCAAACAAGACTCGGTTACGTCTTTGACTCATCCACGATTTTTCGCTTACCCAATGGTGCAAAGCGATCGCCTGATGTCTCTTGGGTCATGCGGGAACGATGGGAAGCGTTGTCTCCGGAAGACAGGCGAGGATTTCCTCCTCTATGTCCTGACTTTGCGATCGAACTGCGTTCCGAAACCGATAGCTTGCCACCCCTACAACGCAAAATGCGCGATTACCTCGCCAACGGGCTTCGCCTGGGTTGGTTGATTGACCCCCAAACTCCCCTAGTAGAAATTTACCGCTCCAATCGAGACGTAGAAATTCTCAACTTATCGGCTGAACAAACCCCACCCACTTTATCCGGAGAATCTGTATTGCCCGGATTTATCTTAGATTTAGCTCCAATCTTTAATATTTGATTGTTTAGAGTGGGCATCGCTGACCTTATTTTTCGTGCGATCGCTTTTTGTCTCTCCTTCAACTGCTACTTGGATTGTTTTGAGTCTTTGGAAACTTACACTTGACCTCGATATCAAAGTTTGCTCCTGCTGAACCTCCTGTGAGGATGGGAAGACCAGATTTTGCCTCGATTTTGATCCCAAATTTAAGATTGAGTTCCTCAACTTCGGCTCCTCCTAAATTCTTGAAGGCACCAATCGCATACTTGGCATAAGCTCGAATTGTGCCATGAACTTCCTTGAGCTTGACAAGTGCTTCTTCTCTGGTGAAACCCATTGATTCGTCATCATCTGCATCGTTTTCCAGCACTTCTGGTGTTGGGAGTTCTGAAGATTCCTGAGACTGAAGCAAAATTGTGTAAGTTTCGCCGTTTTCTTCTTCAACAAGTAAGCGTTCTATGTCTGACATCAACAACCTCAAAGAAGCTTCAAGTATTTTAGGCTATCTTAGTGACTAACCTAACCTATCCGAAGCTCTGAACTCAGGTTTGATTAAATGGCTCGATACGCTCTCGTGATTGGCATTGCTGAGTATACAAGTCCACTGAAGCGTCTCAGTAAACCTGCTACAGATGCAGAGGCGGTGGCACAGAGACTGAAGCAGCATGACAATTTCCAAGAGGTGAAACTGCTCAATGCAGAAGTCACGCCCAAAGGAAAAGTCCAAGGAAGAGTAACCAGAGAAAAGTTAGAGCAAGCACTGACAATTTTTCTCCAGGAGCAAGCAGCCAAGGGCGAAGCGCTGATTTACTTTACAGGACACGGAATTACTGTATCAGAGAGTTTGGGCGCAAAGCGAGGATATTTAGCAACTTCTGATTGCCTAATTGAAGCTGAGGGCAACCAGATTATTGAGCAACGACGGGCAATCGCACTAGATAGTCTCAATACTCTCATCCGCAATTCTGACTTAAGCAGTTTAGTGGTGCTATTGGATTGCTGCCACAGTGGGTATTTTCTAGAACGCAACTTGGTTGAACAAACCCTCACAGCGTTTATGTCTCGTAAGGATTACTACCTGATTGCCGCCTGTCGTGGTTTTGAGCAAGCTTGGGCGAAAAAGAGTCAGGAACACAGTGTCTTTACAGGCGCTTTGCTGGGTGGATTAGCGTCAGAGAATGCGGATATTGAGGGACAGGTAAGTGGCGATCGCTTATTTGACTTCATTGCTAGGGAACTCAAAGGCAGTGGGCAAGAACCGATTCGTCTGGGTTGGGGGCGATCGCTCACCTTAGTCCAGTATCCGCCAAAAAAGATGACAGTGATTGTCGATGAAACTTGTCCTTATCAAGGATGGCAGGCTTTTGGTAAAGAACAGGCGCGATTCTTTTTTGGACGGGAGAAGACTGTCCAGTTCCTGATGGAAAAGCTGGGGCAGGTCAATTTTGTGCCAATCATTGGCGCATCGGGGAGTGGCAAGTCTTCGGTAGTTCGGGCGGGATTGATTCCTCAGTTGGAGAAGAATGGTTGGCGAGTCTTGGAACCAATTTTACCGGGGGATGAGCCGTTAGCCGAGCTGAAAACAGTTTTGATTGAGCTGTTTGGGAGAACAGAAGGGCGAAACGTTTATTCACTCATCAAGACGGAGGGTTTACGTCCGGTAATTGAGAGATTGTCTGGTTCAGAGCGATTGTTGTTGGTGGTAGACCAATTTGAAGAGGTATTTACACTTTGTCCAAAGGAAGAGGAGAGACGCCAGTTCATTGAATTACTTACCCAGGTGAGTGAGATTCCTGCCTCACAGTTAGCGATTGTAACTACGATGCGGGCAGATTTTCTGGAACCCTGTTTGCATTATTCGTTGCTGAATCAATTAATTGAGAAACAGTTGGTGTTGATGCCGACTTTGGTGGGGGCGGAGTTAGAGGAGGCGATCGCAACTCCCGCAAAGCTTCAGGGTTACAGCTTTGAAACTGGGTTACTGGGAGCTATCCTGCAAGATGTGGGTCAAGAAAAGGAATGCTTGCCCCTGTTGCAGTTTGCCCTGACAGAACTTTGGGAGAAACGCGATCGCGAAAAGCATCAGCTAACAGTAGAGCAATATCAAGCGCTGGAGGGAGTAAAGGGAGCGCTCAATCGTCACGCCGAAAAGATTTACACCTATAAGGATTTTCTCAAAGAGTCTCCCCAGCAGGAGCGATCGCAAACAGAGCAGGAATGGATTAAGCGAATCCTCTTGAAGTTGGTGCGAACGGGTGAGGGGATAAAAGATACTCGGCAAAGGCAACCGAGAGGTAAGCTATTAGCAATGGGTGATACCGATGTAGAGACAACGCATGTGTCGCCCCTACTGGATGAATTGATTCAATGTCGCTTGTTGGTCACTGGGCAAGAAAATCGCCAGGAAGAAGCCTGGGTTGATTTGGCTCATGAAGCATTAATGGAGGGTTGGCAGCGCTTTGCCCAGTGGCGTCAGGAAAATCGACCACTGCGACGGCTGATTGACCGGATGGAAGATGCTTTAGAAGAGTGGCAGAAGCATCCACAGGATGAAAATTTAATGATGGGGGGGGTGCTGGCTCAAGCACGGGAGAAATGGTCAGAACTGGAACACCATTTAAATCCATCGGCAAAGGAGTTTTACCGAAAAAGTGATGTTCATGAACAAGAGCGTAAACAAGAAATCAATCTAATTAAAAAGCAGTTACAAGAAATACAAGAGGCAACAATAAAATTATTGCAAGAACTAACAATAGGTAAATCTACGAATTTTACAACTCCACTCGAATCACTTCTGATGAATCTTAAGCAGGAGGAAGAAAAAATAGAAGTTAGGAAGTTCGGCTCTGCCGAGTTGACATTTAAAATAGTGGGTTATCGGGAAAATTTGAAACGCTTACAACAGCGTATTCAAAGTTCTCAGTTAGCTAGAAAATGGCTAGACGATCAACGTGAAATACTAATTGAAGATGCCGTTAATTATGTGTGTAATAGAGATGATTTTATAAAAGATTTTAATGCAGATATAGATGAAAAATCAAAACAATTTTCCAAAGATATCAGAAACTATATCAAATGGCTTAATCGCAGTCTTAAACTCGGCGAACCAATCCCTCTAAATAAAGTTAGTATTAAGCCAGCTCTTTCTAGGCATGCTTATGCATTGGCATTCAATTTTATCAAGAAAGAAAGGGTCTCCAATCAACTATCCGATCAGGTAGCTGAAGAGTTAGAAAATTATCTCGATTACCTGATTAATCATTTTCATTCTTCTGAGTAATGATTCTACTCAAGTTCATTATTGAGTTCATCTATGGCGTCATATCGAAGCTGTTGTAGGTTATCAAGTAAATATTTTATCCAACCTTGAGTAGACTCAATATAATCTATCATCGTATCGTACTGTATAAAATAAGCTTTAGCATCTTCTAGATCGGAGTACATTTGATTCAAGTTATCTTCAAAATCTTGCAGAAAAAAATGTTGCTCTGTCACCTGTAAAATTCCGAGCCTTATCTATCTATTCACTTATATATTCATGACACAAGCCGTGCATCAGGAATCAGTTCTTAAAATTTGAGTTCAATAAATGATTCTCGTCTCTGCTACCATACCGTCTTCAAAAATCTTTAAACTGAGATAGAGAAGCAAGCTTGCGAAACCTGTCACCTGTCTTAAATATTGTCTGGGACAAATGACATTTTGGTGATTCGTGACAGGCTTATAAGAGCGCGATAATATCGTGTTCCTATTCAATGAACAAAATTAGCGATCGCATCCATCTCACCATGCCCTATGACCCCCAAAAACATCATCGTCGTTCCATTCGCCTTAAAGGATACGACTATACTCAACCGGGAGCCTATTACATTACCCTTTGTACCAAAGCGCGGCAATGTCTATTTGGTGATGTAGTCAAGGGCGAAATGCGATTGAATTCTTTAGGTCATATTGCCTTTACCTGCTGGCAGGCAATTCCCGATCATTTTCCCCATGTTGAATTAGATGCCTTTGTGGTTATGCCAAATCATCTACATGGGATTTTGGTGATTAGCGACACCCTTGTAGGGGCGATTCATGAATCGCCCCTACGCTATCCCTGTGGATCGGCACCCAAATCTCTTGGGGCAATTGTGGGGTTATACAAAGCCGCTGTCAGCAAACGTATTAATACTATTTGCAACACTCAAGGCAACTCAATCTGGCAACGAAACTATTACGAAATCATCAATCGTAATGACAAATCTTTGGAGAAGATGCGCCAATATGTTGTAAACAATCCTCTGGGTTGGACAGACGATCCAGAAAACCCTCAGCATCATCGTGAAAATCACGAACTCCTGCTCGATCTCCCTTTCTGAATCAGGATGGAATGATGGCTGAGACGATAGAACCACGATACGATCGTGCCCCAGAACAAATGGAACCCGATCGCTCAAATTAGCCAATTCCCAAAACGCGATCGCATACAGAAAAGCGGTGATTTGCACCCACCCAGGGGAATACAGCAAATCACTCATACAATGGGGCGTTTGTCAAATTTATTCATCGAGAGAGATTGTTAATACCTAGCTCAAAGACGGAGCATGGAGGTGTTGGGTCAGACAATATTCTGCTGATTGAGGGCAAACGGGAGCAATCTACACGATGTTCTCCCGTAGCAGAAGCTTGCTGATACAGCTGAAGCGACGGAGGGTAGAACACAAGTGGACACGCAAGGGGAGGTCACTAGATCGCATGCTAAAGTACAAGATCGCTATTGAATATATTGGTGAAAATGAAACGAACGGGGAGAAAAGAAGGCTAGAACCCTTGTTCGTTGAAGCTAGGAATTTTGCTGAAGCCGTAACTTCTGAGCAGGTGGCAGAAGCCCTTCATCGTTTAGACACTCAGATCGTGGATAGGCAGGTAGACTCATTGCCACCAGAAGTTGCTGTAGAAGTTGCCGCTAGCTCAAATCCCTCGTACTCGGTTCAAGTCTATGCAGAAGTTGAAGTAAGCCAATTGTCTCAAGTTCCTATCGCCAGCTGTTAAGCTATCTGCAATTAATGCACACCTTTGTACGGGCAAACGGCTGTGCGTCCTTACTTTAGGGACTTCCAAATAAAAAATATCCAATTACCTCTTGTGGGGTGGGCATCTTGCCCGCCTCTGACCAATAGCGGGC
>DATNPC010000707.1:0-3299 GCA_036703375.1 Allocoleopsis sp. | reverse complement strand
GCCTGCAAGCGGAGATGTCTTGCCTTCATCCTGACTATCGTTAAACAGACGTTCCAGAGGTTCACTAGCCGCTAAAATCAGCTTTAAAGGAGCAGTGCTTCCCTCGGCTAAACCGCGCAAGCGATCGCGTACTCCACGAGTAAACCCAACCCATGTCATCTTCCCCACATTATCTATAGCTAATAAAATTCTGCGATCGCGCAAATTGCGAGTTAGGCTATAGTCCTTGCTTTCAGGAATACCAACCTCGTGGCACAAAGCACTGTAGAAGTCATTTTCATCATTAACCCAATTCAAATCGAGGAAAACTGACTGACGCGACGATTGGAGGTGGCTTTCCGCCAGTTGGCAAATTTTCCACAGTAGAGAGGACTTGCCGATACCCTCCTCTCCGATTAAAGCAACACTACTACCGCTATTGAGAACCTCGAATACCCGCCGGATTTCTCTTTCTCGGTTGAAGAACAGTTCGAGATTGTCTACTCTGCCTTGTTGGGGAACGAAGGGGTTTGTGAGTTCTGAAAGGAGTTTTGGGGAAGGTGGAATTTTATCCGAGGTCTGTTGAGACAGCTGCTCTACCGTAGTAACAAAATTTGCTTTATTGACTTCTATGTCTAAGATTTTACTAAAGCTTTTAAATAAATCCGATGCAGTTTCTTTGACAGTGGAGTAAGCCCACTTACTTTCGGCACTAATTACTTGGTAAGTTTTATCTTCCCAAATTCCTAAAACAACATCTTTCTGACGTTGACTCAAGCTAGTTTTCTCTTTTTCCAAAAATAGCTTATTAACGAATTCAAAAGCTTGTTCTGAATTCATCGTCTGTCATTAACTTCCATAAGTGATTTTCAGTCAAGCAAGTTAGAAAAGATTTTTCCTGACAAACCAACCTTAACCTGAATGTCACTGACGTAAGAGCCTGGAAATAAATTTCCGGCTCAAAGCTTAAGTAAGCTAAAGCTTACTGGGAGAGTCTTTCAACCCGTTTTAACGGGTTTTAGCTTTTAGCCCGAACTTTAGTTCAGGGCTTAAGTCAGTGACATTCAACCTTAACCTACTTTTACATACCATACATACCAAGGTCTAGGCAGTCAGCTACCTACTTCCCCATGCTGACGCCTGGAAAGTTCAAGGCGATGATGGTTTTTGTAAACACAAGCCAGACACAGTTATGAACACCTCTCCAGAATTTCAGCCGTATGTTGCACAGCAACCTCAGCCGAATCAGTTGCCACACTCCCAAATAGCGATGGCAAAACTAGAACAACCTATCAATACAACTCAAGTAGCGCTGGCTTCACCTATCGGACAATTAGACACACTTACATTAGTGCAATATGGAGGCATCGCAGTCGCAATAATCCTATCTATCGCTATTCTCATTCTCGCCTTAGCTGAATATACCAAGGTCTTCATTCCTGTAATGCTGCAAAAGCGAGACGAAAAAACTGAATAACTCAGGTTTTGTCCTGACGCACTTGTCCGCCAGTGAATTAATTCACTGGCTCATAAATAAAGTCCACTAAAGTGGACTAATATCAACTGACCACTGCTCACTGATAACTTGAAGATGAGCTATATCCTGAAAAATCCAGAGGCTATCTTAGGCTTGCTACTGGAACACCTACAGATGACAGGCTTAGCCGTGGTCATTGCGATCGCGATCGCTTTGCCGTTATCGTTGCTAGTGACCTACTACCCTCGGCTGAACGTACCAGTAGTGGGACTGTTGGGCATACTCTACACCATACCCAGCCTCGCGCTGATTATTCTGCTCGTGCCGATTTTTGGCTTGACTAGCCAGTCAGTGATTGTCGCGATGGTTATCTATTGCCAAGCCATCTTAGTCCGAAACTTTTCAGTCGCGCTGCAATCAATACAACCCGCCATTCTTGAAGCCGCAAGCGGGATGGGGATGAATGTATGGCAGCGCTGGTGGCAGGTACAAGTGCCGCTCATCCTACCGATTTTTTTAGCAGGCGTGCGTCTGGCAACCCTAGTTGCGATCGCAATTGCCACGATTGGCGCTAAGTTTGGTGCAGGTGGATTAGGCGTGCTGCTGTTTGATGGTGTTTCTCAATCGCGCAATGACAAGATTGTAATCGGAGCAATTGCCGTGGCAGTCTTGGCATTTGCGATTAATGGCATCCTTTTAGGCTTAGAGTGGCTGTCGAGTCCGGAACGAAAAATTCGCCAAGCGTCTCGCGCTAACGTTAGCTTTAGCTGAGGGACTTCCAAATAAAACGATATCCAATTTTGCCCCCCTCACCCCCCAAAGTTGGGGGGAACTGATATTTCAAAGTCCCCCAGAATTGGGGGATGCGAGGGGGCTTTCCAGGATTGATGCACAAGGCTAAAGATTTGGTGGGTTACGGCTGCGCCTAACCCACCCTACTGAGAACAGCTTTAATTCCAGATGAATTTGACAGACTCATCAGAATTATCGTGAAGCCTGCGTTCTTGGTCTAATTGCCGTTGCAATTCAGATAAGCGATGACGTAGCTGCGATACCTGATGCAGAAGTTCTAATTCTTTAGTTGTTGGCTCAACTGCAAAACTAGTAGTTTCACGCCCTTGCTGAATGTAACTAGCTGGTAACACTAATTCTTCTTTAATCTCATAGGTACCTGGTAGAGCATCAGCTCCATTACCACTTAATCTAGAATTGCGAGCTAACTTCACTAAAGTTTGGATTTGAGCGAGGGCTTGCTCTTTTTCCCAAAATGCACCAATAAACTCTACTTGTCCTGAAGGGCGAGTGTAAAAAATGCACCACTGACGAACAGGCCTGATGCCCGGTTCTTGGGAAATGGTCTTTAGCTGATTAGTAGTAGATGGTTCAGTACTCTTAGTCGCTTGGGTTTTAGGTTCCCAACAACTCGTGTTACTAGCACTGAGTCGTTTAGCTGTATCTACTAACGTTTCTAACGTTAAGTCTTTATTAGTTCCCAAGTAAGCACGTCTCAGTTGCTCTTCAACACGTCGATAAGCTAACCAAACTATCTTTTCCCCTTGTTGTTCCTGACAGGCAGTAAAAGACCCCCAGAAGGATTCATATCTGAAGTTAGAGTTGTTGTTGAGCCAGTGCTGCCAGCTTCCCGTACCCACTTTGATGTAGGTACCATCAACTCTGTTGTAATAAACGAGTGGGGCTAGAGTGCGAGCCATAATATCACTCTCCCAAAATTAAAAGGCGGTTCAGACTCTGAGGAGGTAACTTTTACCCTTGCGTGAGTCTCTACAAATTTATAGGAGAGATTTAGCGCTCCTACAGAAAACCAAAATCTCTTACCTAGCAC
>DATNPC010000706.1:0-4324 GCA_036703375.1 Allocoleopsis sp. | reverse complement strand
ATTCCGTAGACTCGCCGTCACGCCCTTGTTTCTGCATCTCGCCTGCTGGGTGTTCCGTCGCCAGGAAAAATTCCCAACCAAAAAAAGCGAGTTTTATAAGCAATGTCTAGACCTTCTACTCGTCAAATGGGATGAAACCAGGGGGATTGTGCGGGATGAAATTTACCGGGGGTTTTTATTGCCCCAAAAGCTGAAGCTGCTGAGTCAGGTTGCAGCCGTATCGTTTGAGCAGGGGCATTACTTTCTTGAACAACGCGCCCTTGAGGAGCATATTGGCGACTATATCCGCGATTTACCAAATGCTCCCACTGAGCCAGAGGAATTGCAACTCGATAGTGAAGTGGTACTCAAAGCTATAGAGTTGCAACATGGTTTATTGATAGAACGAGTTCGAGGAATTTTCTCCTTCTCTTATTTGGCGTTTCAAGAATATTTCACTGCTAGAAGAATCGTTGCCAGTCATAATTTACAAGCCTTAGAGAAACCCCTGGAACGTCTGGTAAGTCACATCACTGAACCCCGCTGGCGCGAAATCTTTTTGTTGACGGCTGCCATGCTGCGGAGTGCAGACTCCCTGGTACAGTTGATGAAGCAACAAGTTGATGGGCTAGTTGCCCAAGACCCTTATCTCCAAGAGTTTTTAACCTGGGCAAGTCAAAAATCTCAAACTGTTCCTCCCCAGCCATCTGCAATTCGCGCTTTTTACTTTGCCCTTGCCCGGACTCCTCAGCTTGCCCCTCACGTTGCCCTTGCCTGTACTGTCGATCAAGGTGTTTTTCTGGATGCAGCCCTGAATGACTTGGTATTGCAGAGTGCTATTGACTCCAGCTCTGATTTTGCCCATGCCTATGCCTGTGCCGATGCCCTGAGTAATGCCCTCACCATTGTTCTGGATCTGGGGTTGCAGCAGTCCCTGCAACAACTCCAAGAGCAACTTCCTGACCCCAAACGGAACAGAGAACGGTTTCAGTCATGGTGGCAAACCAACCATGTCGCTTGGAGTGAACAGTTGAGGGAAGCGATCGCACTTCATCGAAATATTCAGCATCAGTGGCACTTCACTACCGAGCAGCAGCAAGTGTTGCAACGCTACTATGATGCTAATCAGTTACTCATCGATTGCCTCAATAGCAACTGTGAAGTAACCACTGCCGTGCGGCAGGAAATTGAAGCCGCCTTGTTGTTGCCCCAGAAGGAACTTGAGGACAGGGAATGGCAGTAAAGTTGCGATCGGGAATGTGTAGAAGCTAGGCGCTCATTTCTTTTGGGAGTCAAGCTGCCCTCATTTAAGTATTGGCTTTTTCTCTACAGGTGTGACAAAGAAATCTTCATGCCACTTTTTTCTATTGCTGCCAAATATCTCCATTACCTGCCATAGCTGACAAGTCACTATATAGTCGCATTGACCATAGGCAACACCGTACAACTTAACCCATTGTTCCGGGGTTAGCTGCTCAGACTCGTTCAACGGAATCAATTCCTGCATCTTGATGTATCAAAGTACTTAACTTACAGGGATGGAGATCCGCAGGGTGGGCAATGCCCACCGACGGATGTCATACACTCTTGAAATCCTCAACCTGTTGGGAAAGGTTATGGTTCTACTGCATGGCACTAATCAGGTAATCGAAGTAAGCACCAACTTCGCTGGCATCTTCTCCGGACATCATTGAGGTGGTGACATTCTTCATCGCACGGATGCTTTCGGCAACCGCTTCAATCGGAGTGCCAAGGGAGTTGTACATTTGGCGAACGCCAATGATCCCAATCTCTTGAATCGGTGTAGCATCACCAGCTACGACACTGTAGCTGATCAAGCGCAGGTAATAATCCATGTCCCGTAGGCAAGTCGCCGTCATTTCCTCGCCGTAGGCGTTGCCACCCGGAGAGACGACATCTGGACGCCTTTGGAATAGCTGGTTTGCAGCTTGCTTAACAATGCGTTCCCGGCTTTGTGTGAGGGATTGAGCAAGGCGCAGACGGCGCTCCCCACTCATGACAAAGCTCTTCATCTGCTCTAACTCCCCAGGGGTGGGATAGCGAACCTCGGCGTCCGCATTCACAATCAACTTCATGAGAATACTCATTCACAGGCTCCTTCAAAAAAATGAAATTAATATTCGAGATGTGATGTTTAAAACACACCACCCTTGAGGGTTCTACCGGACTAAACCCAGGTTCATCAGTTCCTTGGGAGATGCCAGCACATCAATTGCCACCAAGAAAATCTTGCCTTGAGGATTGAGCAAGAACCGCCATGCTAGGTTGATGCCAACACTCTCACCAAACCAGGGAGTATGAACTTTACCCGTCACTTTAATCTGAGTAAACTCTCCTTCTGCTGGCTCAGATACCCCCCGCTCTGGTCTCAGTTTGAGTCCGTAGCATTCTTCACGCATATACACAAGGATGTTCTCCTTACCCACAATCGGTTCCTCAAACGGAGGTTGCAGGGCACCATCTTCAGCAAATAAAGCTACAGCCGCCGGAAAGTCAAAGGCGTTCATATTCTCCATGTAGCTGAGGACTGTAGAGTTGTCGATGCCCTCGATGCTGACCTTAGCTCGGGATGCGAAATCTTTAGGTGGAACTACAGGTTTTTTGAGTTTTGGAGTACCGCAAGTTGGGGCATACCCCATGTTGGCGACAATCTCCCGTAACACGCTCAGTTGCTGTCCTCCTTCAAGCTGACGGATGGCTTCGAGTACATCGGATGCCTTCGCAGACAGTTTATAGCCTTCTGGAATCGGAGCAACGATTCCCTGTTTCATCCACTCACTTAACTGATACCAGAAGCCCAACTTGACATTCATGCCGAAAGACGAATAGGTGCGGCAGATGGGAGTATCAGTCTGGTTAACCAAATCGCACATCACTTGCGCTTGCTCCAAAGCAGGCATCTGCTTGATTTGATTCAGGGTGTTTTCTGCAAAAATCATGTTGGCTGCCGACATCGCCGCAGGAGTGATTGTAACTCCCATTTCGGTATAGGCAAACCAAAGTAAAGCCAACTGATCCTCAGCGCTGAGTTGATTGAATGATTCAACTGTAGCTGGAATCGCATTAGCAATTTGAGTGTTCGGGAAAATTGACTGAGCTGAATCGATGGTAAATGACACGATCAAAATCTCCAAAATGAAATTACATTAATGTGTTAGTAGTGTTTCAAAAATGCCGCTCTCACTTGGAACTGTCTGATATAACGGCTTTTCGAGACTTGAATCGCTATCTTTAAGAACATTACCCAAAATGCGTTGAGCGATAGCGTAGGAGGATTGTTGGCAAATCGCTAAACAGCCCAGCACAGCAAGGAACTCATCAATATTCAGAGGTTTGGTGAACCACAGGTCAAAACCAGCCGAGAGAGCACGTTTTTGTATCTCTTGAGTTGCATAAGCTGTCACAGCAACGGCTAGCAACTCTTTCCCTCGCGCTGCCGTGAGTGTTCTCACTTGGCGAATCAGGGCAAAGCCATCCTCTTTCGGCAAAGCAATCTCGCTCACGAGGACATCCGGTTGCCATTGCACAAATATTTTCAGAGCTTGTTGGACTAAAAATGCTACTCGCACCTTCGCTCCATAGGGTTGCAGCAGCTCCGTCATCAAATCGCAGGAATCGATATTGTTATCTACAACAAGTATTCGCAGCCCTTGGAGGGATGCAAAATTAGTCGGAAATTCATTATTTAAATACATAGCAGCTTAAATCTGATTGGAGCTGTAACGACTGCTAAAAAACGCTAACCCTATAGAGACGTTAACCCAAAGGTGAATAATTTCTTTTTGCTTTCCCTACAGAATGACAGTGTTCTGCTTCATTTCTGAGGTTATGTGGTTAACTACGACAGGAAAATTCAGGAAAGTATCAGAGCGCAGTTCTTGCAACGTGGGGCAGTAACGATAAGGCGTTACTACCCCCATAGATAGCGAATACTATCTATGCGTTTCCTTACGCAGGAATCAACACGGTGTCAATGATGTGGATGACACCGTTATCAGCACCAACATCTGGTGTTGAAACGGTAGCATCATTCACCTTGACACCTGATGAGGCATCAATTTTCACATCTGAACCTTCAACGGTTTTGGCTGACTTTAGCTTGACCACATCAGCGGCCATTACCTTACCTGAGACGACATGATACGTCAGGATTTTCTTGAGCTTTGGAATATCCTTAAGCAAGGCATCTACAGTGCCGTCTGGAAGCTTAGCAAACGCCTCATCAGTAGGAGCAAAGACGGTGAATGGGCCAGCGCCTTTGAGAGTATCTACTAATTTAGCAGCCTTGATTGCAGCAACCAGTGTGCTGAAGGAACCCGCTTTA
>DATNPC010000705.1:0-2850 GCA_036703375.1 Allocoleopsis sp. | reverse complement strand
GTTGGCATAGCTCAAGCCCGTATAGTCACAGGGACGACCTCGCGTGCATTCTTTCCATGCTTCAAACGCTTCTTCGGGGGTACTCCACTGAATCAATGGCGCGCCATCTTTATCGCGAAAATCCATGCGTCGGGCATAGTCGAGGAAGATATCGAAGTCTGAGCGAGCTTCCCCTGGTGGGTCAATTGCTTTGTGGGAGATATGCACGGTTCGGTCAACATTAGTATGGCAACCCGTCTTCTCACCCCAAATCGCCGCAGGCAAGACCACATCAGCAAATTTTGTTGTTTCTGTAGGAAAGGCATCTTGGACGATAACGAACAGGTCGTCTTTTTCCAAGATGCGACGGATACGGGGTAAGTCCGGCATCGAGACGGCTGGGTTCGTCGCACTAATCCACAGCATCTTAATCGAGCCTTGCTCTGCAAATCGCCAAATTTGCATCGCGTGGGTTGGCGCACCCCAATGAGGAATAACATTCACATCCACATTCCAGAGTCGCGCCAGTTCGGCGACATGTTCCGGATTGTCCCAATTGCGAAAGGCGGGAAGGGCCCCATCTGCGCCACATTCGCGAGTATTCTGCGCCGTGGGTTGACCGTTCATCTGATAAATGCCACAACCGGGACGACCAATCAACCCGCGAATCAGATGGATATTATTGACCTGACAAGCAGCGGCAGTGGCCTGCATGGACTGGTAGACACCCTGAAGAGCTGTAGAAACCAGTGTCTGGGTCGTGCCTAAAATCTCGGCTGCCGCTCGCAACTTATCGGCAGGGACTCCTGACACCTGCTCGACCCTCTCTGGCGTCCACTGGCTGACGGTTTCTTTGAGCTTTTCAAAGCCAACGGTGTGGGCGTCGATATACTCTGGATTAATATGACCGGCTGCAATCATCAAGTTCAGCAGACCGTTGAGCACGGGAATGTTGGTGCCGACCTTGGGCGCTAGATGGACATCAGCTTCCTTAGCAGTCGCGGTTTCGCGGGGGTCAATGACAATCAGCTTGGGAGGATTGGGGCCGCGTCTGCGATCGAGAATTCGCATCCAGAGTACAGTTTGTTGCGAAGCGATGTTGTGTCCGACGTGCAGAATCGTCTCAGTTGTATCGAGGTCAGTGTAAGAACCCGGTTGTCCGTCTGTTCCGAACGACATCTGCAACGCAGCGGCTGACGTTGCCGTACATAGGCGCGTGTTCCCGTCCATGTGCGGCGTTCCCAGTCCCCCCTTGCCAATCACGGCCAGCGTGTAGTATTCCTCAATGAAGAGTTGCCCGCTAGTATAAAAGCCAATGGCACCACTGGTGTAGCGATCGCAAATCTGTTTAGAGCGTTGGACAATTAAATCCATTGCCTCATCCCAACTCGCTCGTTCGAGTTGACCGTTGCGACGAATCAGAGGATGAGTTAAGCGGTCTTGACTATGATTCGCCACCCACCCGTGCAACCCTTTGGGACCGAGCCGTCCGTGGTTCACCGCATCAACCGCACGACCCCGAACTCCGAGAATCCGTCCATCCTTCACACCAATATCCATACCGCAGCCATTGGAGCAGAGCAGACAGGCAGACTGAACCCAACGCTCCGGTTCCTCTGATATCCGCTCATCGACTCGTACTGGCCAATCGCCAACGTAGGGCGTTCGCTCACCCCAAATATCCGCAATACTGTCACGCGTCTGTTTCACGATCGATTTTCCTACAAGGTTGCAACAGTCTCCCAGGTATGCACTGCTCTAGAAGATTTCCCGATTCCCAGGTAAGTTACGAAGATGTGAGCGCAGAAACTTCCAGGTAAGACTGAGGCGTTACCGCATTAGCAGAATATCGGCTGTGATTTTGCGATCGCGTCTAGCTGAAGACTGATGTTAATGCCAAATCTGTCTGTAACGTAGAAGACAAAATTGATGCCAAAAGTAACTCCTACCCTAAAGCACCGATACAGTAATCACCGAAACGACGATTGTTGTTGGGGTTCCTACCCCTAAACCCTAACGGGGCAACCACTCCTGGATTGCCCCTACCATGAATGAACCTAATGAACCGTCGCTCTAGTAAGCTTTAGGTCTTCCATTTCCGGCTTTGGACTCTTCTCCCAAACTGATTGACCTGTAATCAGTTCCACCACATCCATCCCGTTCCCAATCACACCTGGTACGCTCGGATAACCGGCACTCGCTCCCACAAAGAACAAGTTCGGTAATTCCGTGCGATATCCCAGACGATTCAAACCCACCTGCTTGGGGATAAGTTTCGCGCCGTAAATGTTGCCTTGCGGTTGACCTAAAAAATACTCGCTGGTTGTAGGCGTGCCATAAATTTTCATGCGGATATACTTGTTGATATCCGGGATTAAATCCAACACGCTAACCATTATTTCCTGGTAAACTTGCCGTTTTTTCGCTTTATAGGCTTTAGGGTCGGTTTCGTGGAGGTGCTTGAACGGCTCATAGGCACAAACTGTGGCAATTTCCAAGACATGATGACCTGGAGGAGCCATTCCCGGTTCAGAGGATTTCATGGTGGGACAAGAGAGGAAAATCCAGGGATGGTCGAATTTATCCTCGAGTTGTTCCTGGTAAGCGCGATTCAGGTTGCCTTTCGGGTAGTACCAAATGTTCCAGTTCCCGATGCCATATTTTTGGGGGTCAAATCGTTCATCCAAACCCAGGTAAATATTGAAGGCGCTGGCAGAATAGTCGTATCCTGTTAAGCGATCGCGTTCTCGCTGACTTAATGCCTGCTCGTCCCGCATCAACTCCACGGTTAATTTGGGGTCTAAGTCACTGATATAGGTTTTGGCTTGATAGGATTTCCCCCCAGCCACAACAGCCTGAACTTGACGATTT
>DATNPC010000704.1:0-10337 GCA_036703375.1 Allocoleopsis sp. | reverse complement strand
AACCCCAGTGCTGTGCTAAAGATAAATACAGCTGCAATGAGCCTGAGCTGTTTAATGAGGTTTTTAACTACCAACCACGGTACTAAACAGAGGATAGAGACAAACAGCCGAGCCTTTTCCATAATCTCCCTGTTTGAATTTACTCAATTATTCAACTACTGAATGCAGTCTAATCGCTAAACCCAACAGCGACAGATAACTCGAAACAAAATCCAACACCTGAGTGAATGGTGAACATGCGTGACTTTATAAAGCGTCACTTCAGGGAACAAGCAAATATACTTACCTGGATTGGAACGATGCGGTGTTAACTGACATCCTACTTTGATCTGTTTACTGGCTTGACATAAACCCGATCGCATCTTTTTGTCTCCACCCCCGTCGCGGGTTGATAACCATTACTTTCATAGAGTTTGACGGCTTCTTTGAGAATGCTTGCGGTTTCTATCCAAATTTCCTGAAAGCCTCGATTTGCGATCGCGTTTTCCAACTGCTGCAACAAATATTTCCCCAGCCCTTTTCCCCGTACTGCTGGCGATAAATACATTTTACGAATTTCGACTGCCTGATTTCCCCGTTCAATCGGATAGTAAGCTGCCGTTCCCACTAGTTGACCCTGCTGTTCGACGACCCAGAATTCTCCCCCTACAGCAGTGTAAAATGTTTCCACCTCTATAACATCTCGATCTGCTCCAGTTGGTTCCCAAGGTAAGCCATATTCGGTCAGAACATCTCGGATAATCGCGGCGGCTGCTTCGCGATCGCGAGGTATCCAGGTACGAATTAAAAAGTCTTTGTAGTAACTTTTCATCAGCATTCCATTAGACTGCGCGGGGTTATTTTCGCTCATCGGGCGATCGAAGACTATTTCAAATTCTGATGCTGGCATGAACCGATGCAACATTCTTAGATGATCTTGTGCATCTCGGCGATTGTGAATTACCCCTAGTGAGAGCTAAGCTGCACTAGGGGCTTCCCAAGCCCAAGGAGTAACTCCCTTGGTATCCCTGTCTTTCAACAGGCTCTTTGGGCGTAGATTTCGGCAATTCCTGCCGTATTTGTGGGTCGGAAAATATCAGAATGTTTGTTGACGCGTTGACATCTCGGTCATGATGGGTGCCGCACTCTGGACAAGTCCATTCTCTGATATTTAATGTGAGATTTGCATGGATATACCCGCATTTTGAACAACGCTTGGAGCTTGGGAAAAATCTATCTAGCTTGCGAATTTCACAGCCATAGAGCTTCCCTTTGTACTCCAGCATGGTCAAGAATTGACCCCAAGCTGTATCACTAATCGCTTGTGCAAGTTTGTGGTTTTTAACCATGCCTTTGATATGCAAATCTTCCACAGCTACAACTTGGTTATTGCACGTAAGCTGTAAGGACAATTTGTGCTGCATATCTAAGCGCTGGTTAGCTACTTTTTCATGCGCTCTGGCAACCAGTTTCCGTTGCTGATTACGGTTGTTTGACCCTTGACGAGAGCGAGACAAAGAGCGCTGTAATCGCTTTAGACGCTTTAATGCACGCTTGTAGAATCTGGGATTTGGATATTTTTTGCCCTCACTGGTAATCAAAAAATCTTTCAGCCCCAAATCAGCTCCAATCTTTCCACCATTCAAGGGAGCGCAGCTTACCTCATACTCCACCAAAACGGAAGCGTAGTATTTACCTGTAGGAGTTTTACTGATAGTGACACTGGTTGGCGTTCCCTCCATTTTTCGATGCTGAACCATTTTAATGGGTTGCATTTTGGGGAGTTTGAGCATCCCATCATGGGTAATACTCCAGTATTGTGGAACACGAAATGATTGGCGGTTACGCTTCTTTTTAAATACTGGAAAGTCTGCCAAGTTTCTAAAGAAACGTACAAAAGCTAATTCTAAATCCTTGAGTGTTTGCTGTAAGGACTGACTGTTAACTTCAGTCAGCCATGAATACTGTTCATCTTTCTTTAAAAAAGTTAGTAACTTAGCTGTGTTTCCGTATCTCAAGTGTTTTTTTGATTCAGCATAAGTATCAGTAGTCAGTCGCAAAAAATGGTTATAGACAAAACGGCTGCACCCAAAACACTTGGCAAGATATGATTCTTGTTCAGGTGTTGGGTAGATGCGAAATTTGTAACCTTTATTTGCCACAACTTTAAGCACTTATCTGAATTTTTGATTTTAGATAAGCAATCGAAGTTTGTCAATTGCGGCCGGTCAACCTGGACGCAATTGACCCGCCTCTCATCCCCAGGCGAAACTGAGTGGAACCTAGGGATGAGAGGCGAGTAATATAAATGGAATTCAATAGTAGGCGATTATCGTCTAGGCATCACCTCCTTTGCCCATGCAGTCGCCACCTGTGCTGAATTGCATAGGCACGGCCTCAACCACGACTGACGCGGCTGATTCCTGCTGCGGCACGAGAATTCTCAACAATATATCTGCGCGACTGCTTAAATGAGAAACTGTTAGAAAAGACCAGTCAGTTTGCTCCCTAGGAAAGTCAGTTAACCTGACTGGCTCTTTTTCGTCTTACAACTAGCACTTTAGTGCAGGTTATTATTCTTGTTAAGCACTTTAGTGCTAGCACAATAGTGCGTTATGACCGCAGAAAACCAATCAGAACGTCAACTAACATTAAAAAAACTTCGAGAGAGGGCTAATTTGACTCAGCCAGGGTTGAGCGATCGCATGAATGTAGGGATACGGATTATCGGAGAATGGGAAAGTGGCAGAAAACTCCCGCGCTTTGACAATGCGGTTGCCTTATCGCGTGAGCTAGGCGTTTCTCTCAAAGTTCTGGCTACAGCGATGCAAATCAACGTTGAGGGAGTGCCGGATGACGAACTGCAAGAGCAATGGCCTTTTCAGGGTGGATGATTAGGTGCTGCCCAATTTCAGAATAATTTCGATGTAGGGGCGAAGCATTCGAGCGAACAATGTTGCTGTTGAACCAAAATTTCTCTATCCGAATGCTTCGCCCTTCCCTACTTGTATTGAGATTTTAACTATGAATTCTTGGTTCTGGGTGAAGATTCATCAACAACTCACTCTCTTTTATCGCTAATTCATCTAACCGCTTGTTCACAATATCTCGCTCAAAATAAGTATCCGCAAGTACCCAGTAAATTCCATAGTGCCGCGCCTCAGACGCCATCAAGCTTCGATAAAACTCCGCTAACTCGCGATCGGGGCAGTGAGTCCCTAGCAATCCCAATCGCTCGTGAGAACGAGCCTCAATCAAACTAGAAACTAGTAAAGAATCCAATAAGCGATCGGGTTCAGACGGACGAATCAGCGCTTTCAAACCCGCTCCATAGGGAGGTGAATTCAGAGGTGCTAAGGCAATGCCGCGCCGTTCTAGCCACTGATTCACTTGATCGAAGTGTTCTAATTCCTCTCGTGCGATCGCGGTTAGCTCCCGTACCATTTTGGTATTAGACGGGTAGCGAAACATTAAATTCAATGCCGCGCCCGCTGCCTTACGCTCGCAGTGGGAGTGGTCGAGTAGAATGATATCTAGGTTGGAAATTGCTTGCTCTACCCAAGCCCAGCTAGTGGGGTGCTTCAGGGTGTTAATCGTTGGCAGTGTAAAAAAAGACACAGTTTTAATCAACTAAACGCGCTTTTGAATCGAAAAAATTGGGAACCGGAAAAATCTTACCCCGCTTTGAGAGGCGACGACGTCAAGAAAAATCGATTCAGGAACTATCTCAATCGTGCCAGAGTCCTCCTTTAAAGGAGGTTCTCGACTTGCTTGAAGCAACCTCTCAGAAGACAGTGCGTAACCCAAAACCATAAAACTCACTGATTCTTCCCTCCGCCACCCGAAATCAGGGTATTAGCACCTGTTGTAATAATAGATAATTCCTGCGAGTGAGCAGCAAGCAAAGGAATCGGGGCATACTGAGAAAAGTAACCTTGCCTTTGTATTCCTAGTGACACTCATGCAAGTTAAATTTAAGGGTGCTCCTGGTAGTTGGTGCAGTTTGGATATGGATTAAGTAAAAATGACCCAACGTCGTATTGTTATTGGTGACGTGCACGGTCACTACGACACCCTGATGGCCTTACTAGATGCGATCGCTCCCACGAGTGATGATGAGGTGTATTTTCTCGGAGATTTAATCGACCGAGGCCCTCAAAGCGCTCAGGTGGTAGAGTTCGTGAAACAGAGTCCTTATATTTGTTTGTTGGGGAACCACGAACAAATGTTATTAGACATCCTCGGCGATGGCGAAGTCTACGGGCCTGCGCTGCAAGCTTGGCTCTATAGTGGCGGACACAGTACCGTCAACAGCTATGGCGAAGCAGGCGTGCGTCAAGATCATATTGACTGGATGCGTACACTGCCAACCCACATCGATCTCGGAGATACCTGGTTAGTCCACGCTGGCGTTCATCCGCGCATACCGATTGAAAAGCAAACCTCCGAACAGTTTTGCTGGGTTCGCGATGAATTTCATAGCATGAGCCAGCCTTACTTCCCCGATAAGCTAATTATCACAGGTCATACCATCACCTTTACCCTACCCGGTGTTCTGCCGGGGAAAATCGCTCAAGGTCGGGGTTGGCTGGATATCGATACGGGGGCTTATCATCCGAAAAGCGGTTGGATGACGGCATTGGATATTACCAACTCCTTTGTGTATCAAGTCAACACGCTGCGGCGTCGCGTTCGCAAGCTAACGCTTCAAGACGCGGTGACGCGGGTAGAACCCTCACAGATTCTGCCGCGTCGCTCAGCTTTACGCTCGTAGAAGGGTACGAATGTTCGACTTGTAAGCTGTATTATCTAAGCCATCACCTATATTTTCTTTCGTTGGGTCAATCGCCTGCTTCAACGCGCTGATTCGGTCTGAAGTTGCTGGGTGAGTGCTCAAAAACGTCGGTACCGAGCCTCCAGATTTCAGCAGCTTTTCCATAAAGGAAAGCATTGCCGAGGGAGCATAACCGGCTTTTTCCAAGGTTTCTAGTCCCAGCTGATCTGCTTGCAATTCATCTTTACGACTGTTTGGACGTCGCAGTGCCAGATCTACACCGATATTAACCAGCACGTTGCGGTCTACTCCCGCTGCTGCGGCTACACCTTGAGCGATCGCAGATTGTCGCATTTGCTGGAGTGAATGACGCGCAGCAATGTGACCGATCTCGTGGGCCATCACGCTTGCCAATTCAGCTTCATTATCAGCCGCCGCAATCAAGCCGGTATTAACATAAACAAAACCTCCCATTGTCGCAAAAGCATTAATACTCTTATCATTAACGACCTGGAAAGTATAAGGAATATCGGGTCGTCTACTGTATTGCTCCAGTCGCTGACCGATATCACTAATGTAGCGATTAATTTGTGGATCGCGATAAAGTTTAATCTCGCTACTCACAAGTTGAGCATTAATCTGCCTGCCGATCTGGACTTCTTGGCGATCGGAGATATTGGATAACTGGATGACCTGAATTCCTTGAAGAATTAGATCGAATATTGACGCTTGACTCATCTGAGCTGTTCCGACGACAAGGCTCAGTGCCAAGAGTCCAGACAGCAATGGAGATAGCCAACGACGCCAGTAGCGACGATGGGAAAGAAACGAGAGCACATTCAATTTCATGGCGGATACGAATACTAAGAAAGCTCCGAGCAAAATGCTTGGAACAGCAGACGTTATTTCAAGGCTCTAAGTTGCCATCCTTATCTGGTCTAAGCCTATCTTCAGTTCTATGGGAAAGGGAAGTCTCAAGGGCGATACGACTGTGATAAAGAGCTATACTTCAGGCATAAAAGTGTATCCAGTTAACTCCAGCCAGCCGTTGAGCCATGCTAAACAAATTGAACACACATTCACTGCCTGCCACTCCTCAAGAAGTGGCAACTGCGCTGAAAAAAATAGGTTGGATTGGTTTCTGGATACAGCTAGGGCTTCTGGTTGTTTCAGGAGGAATTCTACTTGTTACTCTAGCCAATCCCAGCTTGGATCTCAATGCCAGCAATCCAATGTCTGAATCGGCTGTATTCTTCGCCGTGGGAGGACTCCTAATACTGGGCTTGAGTATTTATTGGAACTGGCGCTACATTCGCCTTGCCCGACGACTACGAGTCTCCCATCCGGCAACTCATCTCAAGAAATCCGATGTGATTCGCCTGTTACAGCAGGGATTACTGGTGAATTCAGTGGGAACGATTTTAACGCTATTGAGCGTTGCAGCGAGCATTGGTACTCTTTTAGGGAAATCGCTCACCCAAGTTGAAGGATTAGTCATTGACAACGCCAGCCAATTCGTTAAACCCCTGGATATATTGCTCGTGCAAGCGAACATCAACACGATGATTGCTCACTTTGTGGGGATTGTGATTGTGTCTTGGTTGATGAGTCGAATTAGCGATCGCTAGCTGGGTTGACTGACTAATCACCCCTCAGCAATTGATTCCCAAAAGCAAAAAGAAAAAGCAGTTAGCTCCCTCTGCTAACTGCTTGTTTGCACTGAGTGCAAACTTGTTTCCAAAAACCTGATGCGATCGCTTAACGAGGGGCCCGTTGCCGACGACGCCCAATCAACGCCATCACTCCAACTCCAAGTACAGCGCCAACGGTAGCAGGTTCTGGGACAGCGCGAACATCACTAGCAGCAACGATGAAATCGTTGTAGTCCGTGTCACCGCTGTAAGAATCATTGATATTTAGCACCGTTGTATCGGTGCTGGCATTGTAGGTGAATGTAAACGGCAATTCACTGTTGAATTGTGTGCCAGAGAAGACAGTAGCGGCGGCTTGTGAAGCTAAGCCTAAAAAGTACTGCGTACCGGCTTGAAACGTGTAAGTCACATCACAAGGACTAGGAACTGTTACGCTGCAAGTCCCTACCCAATCGTTCTGGTTCCCGTTATCGCTTTTTTGAACTTCAGATAACAAATTCTGAACTAGATTCTTCGATGCGTCGTAAATCCCAAAAGCCGACTGGTATTCACCATGAGATTCAAGGAACGTGAATGTAACCGTTGTATCGCGATCGAACGAAAAACCGTCTGGGGAGTTTAGGTTAGTTAAGCTGGTTAGGGATACAGCCTGAGCTGGAGCACAGATACTCACAAGAGCAGTAGCGGCTGCTGCGACACTCAAGCTAGGGACAAGTTGGAATTTCATGGGAGCCTATTCCTCAAAACGCAGTGATGCACGACGTTGGTTCATCCAGTTTGTCGCTGCACTGAAAATAAATCATCATAACCAAGCCAGATTTAATATAAAGACTGGTTTGACAGAAAAAAGTCGTACCCCTTTAGATCCCTTATTTGTAGCTAATTAGGTGTTCTCCTGTCCATGAGTTTGGCAGGTCTTATTAAAATCTTCATCAAGTCACGACTTATGTAAAAGTTTTACCATCTCTTTGGGATCGGACGAAGCCCATATACAGTAACGAAGAGGTACTCCATCGGTGTGGTCATCAGGAATGGGTTGGGAGGACGAGTATACTCGGCACGGGCATAAACTGAGCTTTTGATTGAGCTGTCATCTATAAGCTATAAGCTGTTAGTCCAAAGCCGACTGCGGAAAGCTGACCGCCCGAAGTATATTCACACGTCCTCCCTATCCCCCTTGTCCTCTCTATCGACTACGGGTACATGACCGCACCCGTTTTGGATCGGTATTCCGTACTCCTGGTTCGGAATTCTGGAGTGCTACAGACCAAACATTTTGGCGATCGCATCACAAGCCACGATTTTGCAAGGTTTCCAGCTCTGAATGGTTGGGTATGGGTAAGTACATCTGCTTAAAAATTGTTCATATTGAGCAGTTTGACCCATGAAGGACTTGATAAAAATGCCTCAATCTGATTTAGGGTTGCGAAATTTTCCGGAACAAGGCCTCTATCTTTTGATTCAAAGAAAAGTACACTCTAGGGGGTATGTGCATTTTGTCAAACACTTGTTACGATTTTTAATAGGAAAGTAACAGATGAAATGTTCATTCCTCTCTAGCCCTCTCTCTCGTCAGGGCTAAAGTGACCAAAACGTTCCTTATCTTTGTCTAGTTATCTAGGAGTCTGAACATATGGAACTATCTCTGGAACAACAATTCAGCATCCGCTCTTTTCAAACTCAGGTGGAAAAGATGAGCCGCGAGCAAGCCCAAGATTTCTTGGTCAAGCTCTACGAGCAAATGATGGTGCGCGAAAACATGTACAAGGAGTTTCTGAAGCACGAATGGGGTCTAGGCCCGAACCCACAGTTTGAGTCGTAGTAGCCCGAATTTTAGTGGGCGACCTCCGTCTCTTGCTCGGTTCCACCGAGGAAAGGAGCTGGGGATGCTGGGGCGTCACACCGTACTAATTGGGCGAAACCCTGTTCGTGATTTGATGAGAGTGTGTTTCGTGTACTTTTCAGGAATATTAGAGTCAAGAGGATGACTGAGTTCAAAGCGAGCCTTGACCTAAGCACGGAATTTTTAAACAAAACATCTGAACTCAACGAGGTGATTTTTGGCAGAAGAAGGCTAATGAGCCATATCGAGTAAGTCAAGTGCCAAAGCAAGTTTCCACAATTTCATCAACTATCCTGTGAGGCAGAAACTCAGTAGGGATGAGGTGGTAGTGTTAGTAAAAACAATCCTCCCTGCCTATGTTTCAGCGTTGCCTAATCTGCACGGATTTCTCCGACGGTCTGTACCGGCTTGTAGAGTTTGTACCGAGTTTGGCGGCTGGCGGCATTCAGCAGATTGTCGTCTTGCACAGCGTCCCGTTGTGGCAAGAGGGAGAAATTCCTCGGGTAGATGAAGAAGCGATCGCTTCTGCACGCGATCGCTTCCAATCCAGTTTGAAGGATGTACCTGAAGGGGTAGAAGTTCACATTGAGGTTCCTTCAGGTCGTCCAATTGACAACATTCTCAAAGCGGCCAAGAAATACGAGTCTGATGTCATCCTGACGGGAATGCCGATTCAGAGCTTGCTGCAAGAAAAGCTGTTTGGAAGTACCGTTGCAGAATTGGCAAGAACTTGCACGACTCCACTGTTAATTGTGCGACCGCAGCTCATGGCTACTTATACCAGAGAAGAACTAGAACTGCGTTGCCAGCATCTATTCCGGTATTTGTTACTTCCCTACGATGGGAGTAACGCGGCTAAGTATCTCGTGCAAAAGGTTAAGGACTACGCTCAAAACCGACCCAACGACTCGCTCCAGCAGTGCATGTTGATGTGGGTTGTTGAGGAAGGGGGGCGCAGAGAAATACCGAAGGATTACTTACTTCGAGACGCTCAGGCAAAACTAAAACCAGTACAAGCTGAGTTGGAACAACTGGGTTTTCAGGTTAATGCCGAGGCACGACTGGGAAATCCTTATGAAGAAATCTTGAATGCTGCATTAGAGTATGACATCAGCGCGATCGCGGTTTCTTCGGATAGCTTAGGCAAGTTCATCGAGTGGCCAGTGCGTAGTTTTGCTGCGGAGTTAATGCGCCGTAGCTGGCATCCCATTCTGTTCTTTCCTCCGGAACGATAAATGTGCTGCCTTGACATCCTCCCACCTTTTCTAAAGGTGGGATTCCAAACATCTCACCAGAGATGCAGCCGGAGTTATTAGAAGATGCAGCACCTCAGTGTAGAGGAGTTGTTAGCGATCGCTAATGCCAAGGTGGAAGCCAGCCAGTACGAGCGTCATGTTGAGCTATTGGAGAAGAATCAAGAAGGTTCGTTGACTCTAGAGGAACAGCAGGAACTAACGAACTTACGGTTAGCTGCCGATCGTTTGATGCTTCGTAAAGCGTATGCTTGGTCTGTTTTACGTTGGCGAGGACATCGAATACCTCTAAAGGAGTTACCTACCTCACTGTGACCATTTCAGAAACGCTACGTTGGCAGGTGATTATCGCGCTTCACCAACTCGTCCTCAAGTTTGTATTGTCCAGTTTTGCAGCTGTAGTCCAGTGATGCGTTCATAGTGACGAGTGTTATTGGTTACTAAAATGTAACCTCCTGCAAGCGCAACACTAGCAATTAGTAAATCAAAATCAGCGATTGGTTGTCCTATTCGACGGAGTTCTGCCTTGAATTCTCCAAAACGCCTGAGAGCAGTGTCGTTTAAAGGTAAAACAGGTAAGTTTTGAATAAAAAATTCTGCACGAGCTAGATTTTCCTTAACCCGATTAGAATTGTATGCGCCATAGTACAGTTCAGCTCCCGTAATGACACAAATGCTAATCTGATCCCATCCTACTTCCCTAACTCTCTCCCTAACTGATTGGCGATTTCTGAGCCAATAGATGCAGGTATCAGTATCAAGTAAATAAGTCACAGGGTATATTCAGAACTAGAAACGATACGGCTTTCATATATATCTTTAATTATTTCCTCAGT
>DATNPC010000703.1:0-3640 GCA_036703375.1 Allocoleopsis sp. | reverse complement strand
GGATGTCACAATGCCAGAAATTGATGGCTTAGAATTTTGCCGCACAGTCCGCAGTATTCCCAAATTCAGAAATCTACCCATTATCATGCTCACTGCACGCGATAAATTTTCCGACAAACTTCGCGGGCAAATTGCCGGGGCAACACATTATTTAACCAAGCCAGTCGAATCCAAGCAATTACTCGAAATCGTGGACAAATGTGTTGGCAAAACTAGCATTAACTCCTTAGTTTAAACTCAACGCCATTAAATTTTTTCAGGTTCTCGTACAGATTTCTGACTATTCCATCGAGATAAAAAATACCTCCCTCCTCTCTCTCTGCGTTCTCTGTATCCTCTGTGGTTTATCACTCCTTAAAAATTCGTTAGAGCCGCTCTATCCTCATGGACAACAAGCAATACCTAACATTTCGCTTGCACGATGTGCAATACGGAATTGAGGCACCCCTAGTTCAGGAAATTTTCTCACTTCCAGAACTAACCCTCATCGCCGAAGCCCCGAGTGAGATTATGGGAATTCTCAATGTACGGGGGCAAATTGTACCGATAGTGCATCTCGATTTACTCCAAGGCAACCGATTAAAAGAGTGCCAGTTGAGCGATTATGTCCTGCTTTTGCAGTGGGAGGGCTTGCAAATTGGACTAGTAGTTCATCAAGTTACTGAAGTATTAGAATTGAGTGCTGAAACAATCGAATCTGAACCTCCTCCTGAATTACTGGGCAACCTCAATCCCACCTTAAGTGCTGGGATTGCCAAGGGAGATTCGGGTCACATTATCCTGCTCGATCCTAAAACCTTAATTCATCAACCTGACACTCTCCTCACCTTCATTTGGGACATCCAAAGTCAGCTCGATAGCATGACAGAAGTTTCAATTTCCGAGGTCGATACAGAGTTAAAACAGGATGAATTGGAACTAGAAACAGAATGTCTCGCCTCTGAACATAAGTCCAACTTCTATGACTTGTACAGCCCCAATTCTACTCTCGAAGAACGGGAAATTTTCCACCAACGAGCTGAAGCCCTCAAACAGCTCATTGAAAGCGCTAAGGCAACCAACCAACTCACACCCCTAGCGGTGTTTAGTTTTGGTGATGACCACTTTGGGATGGACTTAGGGCTAGTCAAAGAGTTTACTGATATTAGCAATTTAACCCCAATTCCCTGCTGCCCGAAGCATATCGTCGGCAATATGAATTTGCGGGGAGAAATTGTCACGCTCGTCGATATTCGGAGCGCTTTAAATCTCCCTACCCCTCCCATCAAGCTTGGGGCTCAGGTCGTAGTGGTTCAGGTTGACGATATTGTGGCCGGATTGCCTGTCGATCGCGTTTTGGAAATGACGTATCTAAACTCAGATGAACTCAGCCGTTTTCCTGCGATTTTGTCTGATTTTGGCGAACCGTATCTTCAAGGAACGGCCGCTTTTGAGGAAAAAATGTTGAGGGTCTTAGACTTACCCAAGCTGTTTACGGAAGGAGGATTAGTCGTGAATGAAGAAGCTTGATTCAGGAGTAATTAGTTATTGGTCATCTACTCAAAGACTAATAGCTATAGACAACAAACAAGCTGATAGCTAACTGCTAACCGCTATAAAGCTAACGATCGCAATTGGTTCAAAAGTAGTGTTTGGGAAATTTGGGAGTAAGTTAAATGACTCAAGTCATGTCACTGATGCAAAAGCAAGTGATGCCCGATAAGCCGACGAAGCAACGCCGAATGACGGTGGGTCAAATCGTACCCATTGGATTCGGTATCGTGCTGGCAGTCACTGGTATTGCAACGGTCATTACTGAAGTTGCAAAAGCGAACTTGAAAGAAACGCAGGGTCGAGTCACTCACACCTATGAAGTGCAATCAACCCTGAAACTGATCGAAAAAGACCTGGTAGACGCTGAAACGGGTCAGCGCGGTTTTCTGGTTACGAATGCGGCGAACTACCTGGAACCCTATGAAACTGGACAGAAAAACTTCCAGACGCATATTGAGGAGCTCAAAAAGCTAGTCAGCGACAACTCAGCCCAGGTGACGAGAGCCGGTGAAGTCGAACAAACAGCACGCCAGAAATTCAGCGAGTTAGAAGAAACGATTAATCTGAAAAAAGCTGGCAAAGACAAAGAGGTGGTTGCCCTGGTGTTAACCAACAAGGGTAAGCAAATCATGGACAACCTGCGGGCTCAGCTCAGTACCATGAATCAGGAAGAGCAGCGGTTGTTACTAGAACGAACCAAAGCCTCCGAGCAAGTTCAGACCTTATCATCGGTCGTCGGTTGGGGCGGATTGATGATTAGTATCGGTGCTGGAGTTTTCGTTTCGTACTACGTGGCAAATTACATCGCCCGTCTGATTATCGGCCCGATTACCGACGCAGCAAAAGCGGTAGCCTCGTCCTCAGCGGGTATTGCGGAAACGGTTGATAAGCAAGAACGCACCGTTTTGGAACAAACGTCGTCGGTGAACGAAACCACGGGTACGATTGAAGAACTGGGTTCGTTCGCACTCCAATCGGCCGAACAAGCCGAAAGTGCAGCTGGCGGTGCGAAACAAGCTTTATCTCTAGCAGAAGGTGGAACTCAAACCGTCGGTCGCACGATTGAAGGTATTTCGGGATTGAGAGACCAGGTAACTGCGATCGCTAACCAAATTATCCGTCTTTCAGAACAAACCGCTCAGATTTCCACCGTATCCGACCTCGTGGCAGAATTGGCAAACCAAACCAACATGTTGGCGCTAAACGCAGGGGTAGAAGCTGCCCGTGCCGGGGAACAAGGAAAAGGATTTGCGGTAGTTGCGGGTGAAATTCGCAAACTAGCCGACCAAAGTAAGAAATCTGCCGACCGAATCAACTCGCTGGTTAACGAAGTACAAGCCGCGATTAACTCCACGGTTATGGTGACGGATGAAGGTACGAAGAAAGCCACGGTAGGTATTGAACTGGCCGAAGAAACGGGTGACGTGTTCGCGAGTATTGCCGACTCAGTTAACCAGGTGTTCCTCAATACCCAGCAGATTGCCCAAAGTGCGAAACAACAAGCTGTTACCGTACAGCAGGTTGTCGCCTCGATGAACGTCATCAACTTAGGTGCAAAAGAAACAGCAGCCGGTATTATCCAAGTCAAAGATGCCACCCACGAACTGAACAAAGCGGCAGAAAACCTAGAGGCAGTGGTTTAGCGATCGCAACAATACACGCTTTCCATCAATTTGGGATGCTCCCGATGCAAGGATTTTAGATTTTGGATTCACTGGGCTGAGCTTGGTTAGAGCCTAGCAGCATGAATTCGGTGCTTAAAAATAACGACGCCAATTTAGTGCAGCGTGGCAGAAATAAGTATCCAGTTGGAAAAGCTTAAAAAACTTACTCTACAAGCTCCCTTACCTTCTGCCTCCTGCCTTCTGCCTTCTGCCTTCTGCCTCCTGCCTCCTGCCTTCTTGCACTGAGCGCGATTGAGTCGTTTTATCCAATCCTCGCATCCGAAATCTAGGGCGCAACTTCAGGTGAAAGCAAAACAGCTGATAGCTGATAGCTGGCGGCTAACGGCCATAACGCGCTCCAAAATCTAAAATCGGTACAGCCATGATGATAGAAGACGAAGAATTACGCAATCTTTATAAAGGAGCCAGTGCTGACCACATCC
>DATNPC010000702.1:0-3357 GCA_036703375.1 Allocoleopsis sp. | reverse complement strand
AGCAACGGAACTGCTGAAGACTTCCCGCGCTAATAGGGCAACTTGCACAGACCAAGGCAGTTTGGTGTAGGTTTGTTCTGCTGCCCAAGCGGTGACAATTCGGTCTAAGTCTTCATTGGCAGCAACGCGCACTTCTAGCTTCCGCACTCGCGCTTCCAGTTCGTTGAGTCTTGTGCCAACCTGTTGAGCGAGGCGATCGAGTCCTTGAGTGAATGTTAGCAGTGCGTCTTCTTGTATTTGCAGTCTTTGTTTTTGGCGGCGAATGGCGTCACGCGCTTCTAATAAGGACTGTTGGGTAACTTCTAGGGCTAATTGACTAACGCGAAGTGAATCAGTCAGTTCTAGTACCCACTGATGCAGTGCTTCTTGTCCTGCGATGAGGTTGCCATCGAGGAGGAGTTGGCGTTTGCGATCGCTTCCATCCAACGTATCTATCAGTTGCCCAAAGAAACCTCGATTCTTGCGATAGCGGATGATGTCTTCGCTGACTTGAACACCGTTAACGAGGTCAATCAAAGCTTTATCCCCAACAACAGGTACTCGACGTTGGAGTTCTTCAAGGTGACGGGTAAACTGGCTGGGGATACCGGCGTTTTGCCCAAGCCTGCCTGATTTAGAGAGATTTGAAAGATTGGTCATCACTTACCTGGCATCAACTCGTTTATGCGTTTGATATAGGTGTCTGTTTTTTTTATTTTTTCCATAGCCTGTGAGCCTATGGACTCAAGTTCGCCCATTAATTTTCCCTTTTCGTCAAGAGAAAGCTTCTGATCTTCCTGTGCCTGCCTCAAACTATCTCGGTAGTTACTGAGATAACGATCAAGGTCGTTAAAAAACTTGTCAATTCGCTGCTGAAAGTCCTCGTCTAAGTACTGGTTCATCCCTCGTTTTATATCTTTAATATTCTGTTCAATTAAGCTGTTAATCTGTTGAATAATTTCTTGCAGTGATATAGTATAAAAATCCTCTTTCTTTTGAATTTTTTTAACCTTTTCTTCAAAAGGAACAATCCAAAGCCAGTGCCACCATTCTCTTCTTTTAATTATTTCATGACCTTGATCTACCATTCTAAAATCACTCTTTATGCGGGGTTTAACGAAAGTCGTATTAGTGGGCTTAAGTGTTGGTGTCGGCAATGATAAATTTAGGTTAAAAGCTTCATTTAACCGCTTGTTTGCTTGTTCAATAATGGGTTTAGTTTCAGTTTCTAACTCAGTTATCAAATTTTGACGCGACTGCTCAATTATATTTTCTACTTGTTGACGAATATCATCTAGCAAACTCTCCGCTCTCTGTTGTGGGTAAGATATTGCCAATGTTGCAAATTCTTCTGCCTCGTCAAAACCGTCAAATTCAATTATGCCAGTATTTTTATAGGTTCCTCTTTCTTCAAAAGTAGACAAAATTTTACCAATACCTATTGCGACCTTTTTGAATACCCCAGCTCGTTGGTACTCTTCTTCACTAAAAAAAGTCTCTATGCTAATTGTTGCTTGCTCTTTTAAAACTTCTAATATTCTGTTAAGCTCGTTGTGAATGCGAGTTTTAATTTTATTGACTTCTACTAACTGATTACGACACAATTCAAGACGGTGTAAATCGGCTTCTAGCGCCCCTACTTCAAGCCTTAGTTTCTCTTCATCTTGGGCAATGGCACTACCTCGCAGTTGTACATCCTCATGAAGCTGAACAAGACGACCATGAGCAGTATTAAGTGCCGACTTCATGCACTGAGGTGCAGCGCGTTCCATGAGGATGTTAATTGCCTTTTCTATGAATGGGGCAAAACCTGACTTTTTCCAAAGCCTTTGAGCTTTTCTCTGGAGGTCTTCTACATCTGCCTCTTCAAGCTCTTCTTCCCAATCAATGCCGAAAACTTCTTGAGCAAATGCTCGTGCAGTTTGCGATTCAGAAATGGTCATTTCTGGACGCTGCTGCAACTCTAGCATGAAGTTCGTAGCTGTAAATGCCCACCTAGCCGCTACTTCAAACACTCTATCTTGATGCTCTAAACTCAATTCGGCAGCGACGAACTCTCGCACTTGATCAGGGGTTATGTCACCGTCTCGGCGTTGGTCAATCTTGTTGACCAATACATATAGATTCTCTATTCCCCGTAGTTTGACAACCTGCTGAACGTCTTTTTTTACTTTCTCTGCTGCTTCTGTTTTCAACTGAGTGAAATCTAGAATGATTAATACTAATGAGCTTTTCTTAAGCTGCTCATAAACGATGTTCACCAGTCTGAGGTTTTCTCCCGCTTCATTAGGTCCAGGAGTGTCAATGATAACCAGGTTCCCTAATTGGTTTGATTGCTCAATTGTCTGTGAGCGCCAGAAGGGAGTGTAGATGCGAGGAACCTCTAGGAGAGACTGAAGAGGGTCGGCTAGGGGTTCGATAACACTACATAACCGGATTATGTCGTTCAGGTCAGTTAAAGTTTGAATAATCTCTGAGCGTCCTACAGTTTCGCTAGGGATTGAAACCACTCCCCTTGCTTGAATTTTCTCTAGCAGCTTTGTCAGATGTGGATACTGAGCAATCTTTGAACGCCCTCGATCCTCTAAAGTATCAAGCTTGGACTTTAAAGTCAGAAGTGTCTCTTGAAAAACTGCCAAAATTTGGGAACTCAGGATTAAGATTGGCTCTGATAGCTCCGTATTAAAGACAATTTCAGTGGGAAGTGTCGTCATCGCCGCATTGCGAGTGGGCAGAATATCTTGTCCAATAATTGCATTGATGATTGTGGACTTACCTGCCTTCATCGGCGCAACGATTGCCATTCTCAGCGCCAAATCTTTTACATTGGTGGCAACCTCGTTGATTTCCTGCTGCAATTCTCCATACTTTTTTCCAGCACTATCGGAACCAAGGGCGGTACTAGCACGACCCAAGAGGGCGCTGATATTCTTCAGTAGCTCAATAACGTCTCTTTGCAAATCTTGAACATTGGGCTTGAGGGCTTCAGAAACCATCGACTCGGCTCTCCTGAATAGTTAGCAGCAACAAAATTATGGCTGGTGGAAGTTGCGATCGCTCTCAGCTTAACTTTTACAAAAAGACATCAACTCCGTAAAAACCCCCATGTTGCTCAGCAAAATATCTCAACTCTCAGTGATAACCCTGACAATGGCATCAACATTGGCTTAGTTGGTAACGCTGCCCGTGCGAATTTATAACATCCCGATGAGTCAACTGATCGCCTTCATCCTGGATAATAACCAGGTAGCGCTATAGAAAAAGCGATCGCCTCCGCATGACTTCCCATCTCACATCGATTGATTCCACGCCTAGCTTGATTTCCCCAGACATTCCCCCCAACGTGCTGGCAGAGTATCCACCGGCTGACTCCCCCTT
>DATNPC010000701.1:0-2846 GCA_036703375.1 Allocoleopsis sp. | reverse complement strand
ATCGGCATAGCTGCTCGTCAAATCTTAGCTCTCCTTGAAGCGCAACCGGATGGCGACTATAGCTATGCCTATCTCCAACGCCAGATCAAAGGCGCGAAGCGAGGGGTACAGGACTTACTGAAGCGCGGTTGGGTAGAAAGTTATCTAGAACCTCCTAAACCTGCACGTCCCAAGTCACAGAATGCTGTCACCCTCGTTACCGGGATATTTCCCTATGACCTAACTCAACGACAACGCGAAGTCCTGGAAGTCCTGCGGCGTCGCGGTGGTGATTTATGGCTGACGGAATTGCTGCAAATTTGCAATACGACCTCTTCAACCATCAAGAAGCTAGAAGAGAAAGGATATGTCGTTATTCAACAACGGGAGATTTTGCGGACTGCGGCAGAACCAACTGTTACAAGCGATCGTCCCAAGGCATTAACAGCATCACAGGCTGAGGCTTTAGAGGCCATCAATAGTCTACATGACTTCGCTCAGGTGCTATTGCATGGCGTGACGGGTTCTGGCAAGACAGAGGTTTATTTACAGGCGATCGCTCCTATCTTAGAGCAAGGAAAATCTGCGATCGTCTTAGTGCCAGAAATCGGTTTAACTCCTCAACTAACCGACCGATTCCGCGCCCGTTTTGGTAGCAAAGTGAACGTCTATCACAGCGCCCTCTCAGACGGCGAACGCTACGACACTTGGCGGCAGATGCTGGCTGGTGAACCCCAGGTAGTGATTGGCACCCGCAGTGCCATCTTCGTCCCTCTGCCCAAACTCGGTTTGATTGTCCTAGACGAAGAACACGATTCCAGCTTCAAACAAGAGCAACCAGCCCCCACCTACCATGCTCGCACCGTCGCTAAGTGGCGTGCCGAGCTAGAAAACTGCCCTCTGATTTTAGGTTCGGCCACCCCCTCTCTAGAAACCTGGGTCAACTTCACACAACAAGACAATCAAAAATCTTACTACCTCTCCCTTCCAGAGCGCATTCAATCGCGACCCATGCCACCCGTAGAAATTGTGGACATGCGGCAGGAGTTACAGCAAGGGAATCGCTCGATTTTCAGCCGTTCGCTCCAAAACGCCTTGCAACGGCTGCAAGAGCAACGACAACAGGGTATCTTATTCATCCATCGGCGAGGACACAGTACATTCGTGTCTTGCCGCAGTTGTGGATATGTTGTGGAATGCCCGCATTGCGATGTTGCGCTTTCCTATCACTACACCCATGAAGGTGCCACAGAGTTGTTGCGGTGCCACTACTGCAATCACACGAAACTGCATCCCCGTAATTGTCCCGAATGTGGCTCTCCTTACCTAAAATTCTTTGGCAGCGGTACTCAGCGAATTGCCCAAGAATTAGCACAGCAATTTCCTGAGTTGCGCCTCATCCGGTTTGATAGCGACACTACTCGGACAAAGGGAGCGCACCGAACGCTGCTGACACGATTTGCCAACGGTGAAGCTGACCTCTTGATTGGCACGCAAATGCTGACGAAAGGACTGGATCTAGCTCAGGTAACTTTAGTTGGAGTTGTAGCCGCCGATGGATTGCTGAACTTAGCAGACTATAGAGCAGCAGAGCGAGCCTTTCAAACCTTAACTCAAGTCGCTGGTCGTGCGGGTCGTGGTAATGACCCTGGTCGAGTCATTATTCAAACCTATTCCCCGCAACATCCAGTCATTCAATGTGTACGTCATCACGACTATGAGTCCTTCAGTCAAGCCGAGTTAGAACAGCGCGCCGCGTTGAACTATCCCCCTTACGGACATCTCATACTTTTACGGCTTTCTGGTTTGGATGCTGCTGAAGTGGAAACTACCGCCGATAGACTAGCTGAGTGGTTAGAGACTACCGGGTCAGGCTATGAAATCTTAGGACCAGCACCTGCGAGTATTATGCGACTTGCTCGTCGCTATCGATGGCAGATTTTACTCAAGTTCCCGCCAGCAGTTGCTGTAGAGTTGCCGCAGTTGAGTCAGTTGCGCGACCTTTGCCCTAAAGAGGTGAGCTTCACAATTGATGTAGACCCGTTGAATATGATGTAAGGCTCCCAACCTTAAGCGAGACGATGGTAAATAGGGATATCTTTAAATCTACCGTTTTATACCTGAGACAAGCTTGTTCAACTGAAGAAAGGCATTTATAGGCTCGCATAGTCTCTTGTGGGGCAGACCCAAAAACCTGTCTCGATGATGCGCCAGCGATCTTGCCTGGTAAGATAACATCATTCTGTGACCGATTAACGTTAAATTAACAAATAAGTCTCCAAAAATCCCAAGCCAGCTATCATAATCTATTGCTTGCAATCGTAATATAGGTATCCATGCCCAGAACTCAACGTAACGATAACTTCATCGATAAATCCTTTACCGTCATGGCGGATCTCATCCTAAAGATGCTGCCTGCCAAAAAGCAAGCCAAGGAAGCCTTTGCCTACTACAGAGACGGCATGTCGGCTCAGGCTGAGGGTGAATATGCCGAAGCACTGGATAACTACAGAGAAGCCCTGAAACTAGAGGAAGATTCCTACGATCGCAGCTATATTCTGTACAACATGGGGCTGATTTACGCGAGCAACGGCGAGCACGAGCAAGCTTTAGAACTTTATCATCAAGCACTTGAAGTTAATCCTCGTCTTCCTCAGGCGCTCAACAACATTGCCGTGATTTATCACTACCAGGGAGACAGGGAGAAGGAAGCGGGGCACGACGAAGCAGCTGAAGCCTTGTACGATAGAGCAGCTGAATACTGGAAACAAGCAATTCGTCTTGCCCCTAACAACTATATTGAGGCGCAGAATTGGCTCAAAACCACAGGGCGATCGGCAATGGATGTCTACTTCTAAATTCAGTTA
>DATNPC010000700.1:0-3317 GCA_036703375.1 Allocoleopsis sp. | reverse complement strand
ACAATAAAAATTAACCCAGCTAGCGTCACTCCAATGCTAATGATGGGTAACCGACTGCCGACTCGACGCAAGATGCGATCGGACACGCTTCCCACCAACGGCTCGATCGCAGCTCCTAAAAACCCTTGTGCTATCCCCAACCATCCTGCCAGTTCTACAAAACCCAAAGCGGTGAGAACTTTTGGCTGGTAGAGTCCGTAAGCCATAAAACTAAAGAGAATGGCAGCCAGCAAAGCCGCTAATCCCCAAACCTGCCGCCATAAGATTTGAGGATGGGCGTTTGACAATTGCATAGAGCGGTTCTCAGTTACCTGAAGTACACTCATGGGCAGTTCGTTCATCGTTCATTGCATCTAGATTGCTATGAACGATGAACCGCGAACACAAAAACCAAAAACTAAATAGCGTTTAGGCGCAGACTCAATCTAGACTGTCAGCACCCAAGCGCTGCGGTTATCCGCACTGACAAACGAGGAAGGCACGATTTCGATATTGACACCCAGTGACTTGAACGTGGCGCGAATTGCCGCCGCGTGAGCTGACTCCGTAGAGCCAATGCTAGCACCTGCTGTAATCAGGGCAGGCGTCTTGAGCTTGGCAATTTCAGTGGTGTAAGCAATAGCAGCATCCGTCTCCAGCGCAAGTGCGAGTTTGGCAATGTTCACATCTGAATCTACATTGCCTTCTTTCTTCTTGATGTAGGATGAGACATCATAGCTAGATTCTGCCTTAACGGGAGTTCCCCCTAAACTTTTGATGGCTGCGGCTAGGGCATCTCGATGCTGCTTGTGATCGGCTTGGTTGCGAAGTGCCAGGGCTAAAACAGCTTTACCCACGTCGGTGTTCGTAAGTTTACCGGCGGCAAAGTTATACGCCCAAATTGCTTGATGCTCGTAGTAGAGCGCATTGTTGAGGATTTTGATATCGTTTTTCTTATCTGTATCTGAAGCCGCAACCGCACGATCGGCAAGCGCTGGGATTCCTAAGGCACCCGCTACACCTGCGATCGCGCCAGTCACTAAAATTCCACGACGCGAGACGATTTTTGAACGATGCGAGGGTCTTTGAGCGAAATTGAGCTTCTCCTGCTCCACGTCACTAACTCCTGAATAAGCAATCTGAAGTTGTATACGCTGAGTTGCTGGAACTGGATCTCTCACTCAGAAGTTTTTTATGCCTCTTATCACCTCACGGCTACAGCTGCGGGTTCCAGCCTTGCTACAACCTTGACGCCAAATTCCTCTTCAAACACACCTTTCTTATCATTCAAACTCCACAGTTCTAAGCCGCAGTCATCATCCGGTTTAGAAGGAACGAGATGGAGATGAAGTTCTCTCTGCTGCGGATAGAATTCACAGCGAACCTGTTGAATTGCACCGATTTGCCGTCGATCGAGAGCTACCGCTATGCGTAAGATAGCACTCAGTTGACTCACAATTTGTCGATGCTTTTTACTCGGTAAACTGCTGAAGTTTTCGTGTTTTTTCTTGGGTTTGCTCTGGCGGTGGTAACGAGCGAGATTGGCAATAATTTCTATTTCAGGTTCCGTAAAGCCGAGGAGTTCGCCGTTGCGAATCAGATAATACGAGTGCTTGTGGTGAGCGGAATGATTGACGTAGATGCCACAATTGTGCAAAATCGTTGCCGCCCAAAGCAGTTCTCGTTCTTCTGAATCCCAGTTGTGGAGATATCCTTTGGTTTGATTGAACAAACTCAGGGCGAAGTTGGCAACGCGATCGCTATAGTCCAAATCGACGTGATATTTATGAGCTACACTCAGAACGCTGCGTTCCCGCACTGAACCTTGATAGCGCAGTCGATCTTCGATCAAACCGTGAGCGAGCATCCAGTCTACAATCACCCCTTCTCGCAGCGCTCGTTCGCAGATGGTTATCGACTCGGTACCTAACAGCGTCATCGTTTCCAATAAAATCAAGGCACCTGCAACGATAATTTCCGCTCGCCTGTCCGACATCCCTGGAATTGCTACACGTTCGACGTAATTTAAAGAAGCTAAACGCCGAACAATGTCTTTAATGTCTTTGCGACTCAACTGATACCCGTTGAGAGTATTCGGCACGGTACCCAGCTTTTCTCTAGCGTGAATCATCGCTAGCGCCTCAATCGTCCCTGATGTGCCAACTAAGCGAGGCTGTTCGCCCGGTTCTAAGTGAGCGAGTAGCTCCTCAACCGGTCGCTCCATCCTGCCTCGGATGTAAGCTTGTAAATACTGAAACTCGCTGGGATCGATCGGGTCAGTCGTAACGTACTTCGCCGTGAGACGAACTGCTCCGACTCTAGTACTGCTCAAGAAACGGGGTTCGTGGCTATCTCCTAAAATCAATTCGGTAGAGCCGCCGCCAATATCAATAATTGTGTGAGGATGATTGTTCAGTTCCATCCCCGACAGGACACCTAAGTAAATCCGCCTTGCTTCTTCTTGCCCCGAAATGAGGTTGACAAATAGCCCTAATTCTGAATTAATTCGTTGCAAGAATTCTCGCCCATTGGGAGCTTCGCGCACGGCACTGGTTGCCACCGCGACAATTTGTTCGGCGTTGAAGCTTTTTGCCAATTCCTGACAGCGTTGCAATGCTGCGATCGCTCTTTCCATGGCTTCTGGCTTGAGATCGCCTGTTTTGGGATCGCGATCGCCCAGTCGTACTGTATCTTTTTCTCTAGCAATAATCGTAAACGTGGGCAGTGCTGGGTGAATTCGCACTACCACCATGTGAATAGAATTTGTCCCAATATCAATGGCAGCAAGAATCGGCTCTTGCTCTACAGCAAAAGTGGAAATCGTCATGGAACTCTCTTTAACACCTGAATTGAGGAACACAATTTATCCAGGGAGATAACCCTAGCCCAAACCCTATCGATAACGATATCTTTAAAGCGGATTTAGTAAACAACTGCTTAATCCTCTGATAAATTCCTGAATAACCAAAAAACGTTCCGGAAAATCAGAGAACCGCCCAGTCAAACTGAGAACCATCTCATTACCCATCAAACTCGATCGCTCACATGTGTTCTATGCTCGCTCAGCCATCCCCCAACCATCTACCCACCTGGCTCACCATCATTCGGCTTTTGCGATGGGATAAGCCAGCAGGACGCCTGATTTTGATGGTTCCTGCTTTGTGGGCAGTCTTTTTAGCCGCTAAAGGAACGCCACCTGTACCGTTAGTCGGTGCTATTATTCTAGGAACCTTGGCAACCAGTGCAGCGGGTTGTGTGGCTAACGATCTGTGGGATCGCAATATTGACCCCCAAGTAGAACGAACTCGCGATCGACCGTTAGCGTCTCGCGCTCTTTC
>DATNPC010000699.1:0-8120 GCA_036703375.1 Allocoleopsis sp. | reverse complement strand
AGTTGTTGATTGGAACCGTCTGGATCGATTTGCTGATGTTCGAGGCATTCGGATTGAAGATGATGTTTTAGTGACTAAGGAAGGCAGTGAAGTGCTGACGGCTGAGTTGCCAACACAGGCAGATGCGATCGAACAACTGGTCAAAGCCGGTTAAGTTGTGGGGCTGGGTCAATATAATTTCTCACGAGAAGAACTGATAGTCTCAGTTCACTTCTTCTGGAAGTCAGTCAGACAAACGTAGCAATCTTGGGAAATGGAAGCAGACTCAAACAGCGCCGTGAAACAGGGCAACCACCCCGAAGTGATTGGCATCGATTTAGGGGGAACTGCCATCAAGTTGGGGCGGTTCCGTCGGGACGGAACTTGCTTACAGTCGTTGAGCGTGCCGACGCCTCAACCAGCACTACCAGAGGCAGTTGTGGAGGCAATGGTAGATGCGATCGCTTCCTTAAGCCCCAAAGACGCTCAACACAATCCGAAACAACCAGTACTTGCGATCGGTGTTGGGACGCCTGGCCCCGTTGATGCGGCAGGGCGAATTGCTAGAGTTGCGATTAACCTCACAGGTTGGCTTGATGTTCCCCTCGCCGATCTGTTAGAAGCCAAGACGGGTTGCCCTACTGTAGTGGCGAATGATGCTAACTGCGCTGGTTTGGGCGAAGCATGGTTAGGTGCAGGCCGCCCGTTTCGCAATTTGATTATGCTTACCTTAGGCACTGGCGTTGGAGGAGCCATCTTTTTAGATGGTAAGCTGTTCACGGGTCACGACGGTGCGGCAGGTGAGTTGGGATTGATTGCTTTGCATCCTGATGGGCCGACGTGTAATAGCGGGAATCGGGGTTCTTTAGAACAATATGTCTCCGTTCAAGCCATTCGACGCCGCACGGGTAAAGAACCTGCCGAACTCGGTACTTTAGCTAGAGAAGGCGATCGGTTTGCTCTGGATTTCTGGGAAAGCTACGGACGCGATTTAGGCATTGGGTTAGCTAGCCTCATTTATGTTTTAACACCGGAAGCAATTTTGATCGGTGGCGGAGTCAGTGCAAGTGCTGAATTTTTCTTCCCTGCTGCCTTAGCGGAAATTGAGCGACGAGTGCTTCATACCTCTCGTTCTGGTTTACAGCTTCTCAGGGCTGAATTGGGCAATCAGGCAGGAATCGTGGGGGCAGCCAAACTGGCTTGGCAAACGGTAGAAGCCAGCATTCCAACGATGTTCGAGAATGGCAATCGCGATCGCATCGTGGGAAACCATACCACACCCGTTGAGCTGAGGAAAGATGCCTAAAGAGCAATTTGCTTGGATTGCCAGTTTTCTCCATCCAAGCTCTAATTTTGCTAAGCTGACCGATGGTCAAGAAAAGGTAGGTAGTTGTGGAGTACGCCTCAGCATGAAAAAAGGCTTTAGCCTGACTCTATTAGGATTTGCGATCGCATCTTGTGGTGCTGCACTTTGTGCCAGTGCGTTTGATGTTGCTGCGCGCTTTGCCTCTCTAGTCAGGGACAATTATCCCGTACCTACTACCTCAACCTTCCCAAAACAGCAAATCCTGCCTAACACGAATCCACTCAATCTTGTTGCTCTACCGAGAACTGGCGTGTTAGTCCACCCCTCGATTCACCGGAATCCAGCTCATGATTTGGAGCCATCATTAACTAACATTCAGGCTTCAGATTCTGTCTTCTCAAAACGTACCTCAAATCTGAGCAAACAGTACGCTCAAACTCCCAAGCCAGACGTTTCCCCAACCAACGATGGAGAGCGTTTCAGACGCGTTATGCAATACGCAACTGCTCAAAATTTGGATCGGCGTCCGATGGGGGAAATTGTACAAGCGATCGCTAATCAATTTCTCGGCGCGGCTTACAAAGCAAATTTATTAGACCAATCAAAAGAAGAAACCCTCGTCGTTACTCTCAATCAATTCGACTGCGTGATATTCGTCGAGACTGTACTTGCGATCGCACGAGGCGTTGCTGTTAAAGATTATTCCTATCCGACGTTTGTCGATCGCCTGCGCGATCAGCGTTATCGGGATGGTCAAATGAATGGCTATTGCAGCCGCCTGCATTATTTTGTGGATTGGATTGCCGACAACCAGAAACGGGGAAATGTGCAAAACCTCGCGCCGCAGTTAGGAGGCGTGTCACTCCATAAAACGCTGAATTTTATGACGACTCATCCCCAAAGTTCTCCGCAACTAGTTAGCGATCGGACGACTTATCAATGTATGGTTCAGCAGGAAGCTCAGCTCGATCGCCTAACCATTGATTACATTCCTACTAACCAGATTCGTCGCCTCTATTCTCAACTCCAACCGGGTGATATTATTGCCGTAGCGACTAACATTCCTGGTCTTGATGTTACCCATACAGGACTCGTTTACCGTCAGCCGAATGGCACTATTGGATTTATCCACGCTTCCCCCGCAGGACAAGTCACAATTGCCCGCGATCTAGAGAGGTATATCAGTAGAGTTGACCGTGCGATCGGTATTTTAGTGGCTCGACCTATTGACCCGCGACAACAGCGAGCAGCGATCGCTGACCCGGTAAAGCCGATGAAGCTAAATTCTAACTCAAACCTGCGATCCTCATGAGGTGGGGAAATTGTGCTCGCCTTCTGCCTGTCTTAGGCACTTCCTCTCTCACAAGCGAGCATCCCAATTATGCAACGATAAACCGGAGTTGGGGAAGCTGGGGGAGAGAAATTTGCTAGTTTTAACCACAGCTTGATATGAGAGTATTTCTGCAAAAATGGGATGCTCCCTATCACAATGATTATTATTCCGATCAGCCAATTCCTTGGTGGCTGTTTGAATCACTGATTTTTTGGAAGTCTGATTATGTCTTTTTGGTCAAATTGGCGTCGCCGAAGTCTTCTAATTTTTCTATTTAGCTTCTGCCTCAGTAGCGTGCTATTGTCGAAGCAAGCCACTTCTGCCCCCCAAAAGCTAGTCCAAGCTCAACCGACGACTGCCCCAAGATCGGTTAACAGCAAAGATGCAACGCCGCTTGCCCTCGCCGCAGATGTTCGCAAGACGGTGCTGGACAACGGACTAACGGTTCTAACCAAGGAAGTCCATTCTGCCCCCGTTGTAACCGTGCAAGTCTGGTACAAAATCGGGTCGCGCAACGAAGCACCGGGCGTGAATGGCATTGCTCACCAGCTAGAGCACATGATGTTCAAAGGCACTAAAGATCGACCGATTCAATTTGGTCGTCTGTTCAGCGCCTTGGGGAGTGCCTCTAACGCGTTTACAGGTTTCGATCAAACGGCTTACTTTGGTACGGTTGAACGGGAAAAGCTGAAAGCCCTGTTGGTGCTCGAAGCCGACCGGATGCAAAACGCTAACATCGCTCCTCAGCAACTCGACAGTGAAAAGCGCGTTGTAATTTCTGAATTGCAGGGGTACGAAAATAATCCTGGCTATCGACTTAACCGCGCTGTGATGCGTGAGGTATTCCCCAACAGCCCCTATGGGTTAACGGTTGGTGGCACGAAAGCCGATGTCCAAAAGTTTACGGTCGAGCAGGTGCAGGAGTACTATCGCAAGTACTACAGCCCCGACAATGCCACGTTGATTATCGTGGGCGACTTCCAAACCGAGCCAACTCTCGCCGCCGTCAAAGAGACATTGGGTAAAGTCCCCAAGCGTACTCGACCCTCAGAGACGCCAAGCCACCAACAACCAACAACCAATAACCAACAACCAACAACGAATAACAATCGCATTGTCCTACGCGAGGAAGGTAGCGCAACATTCTTACAAGAGATCTATCCATTACCCAACGCCAATCATCCCGACGTACCCGCATTGGATGTCATGGATTACATCTTGACTGGGGGACGCAATTCTCGCCTCTATCAGGCTGTAGTGGAATCCGGCTTGGCTAGCGATTTGTCTGGGGGAGCGGCTAACATGATTGGGGCTGGCTGGTACGAACTGAATGCAACAGCCGCTCCCGGTCAAACGTTGGAAAAAATCGAGCAGACTCTGACCTCAGAATTAGCAAAGTTGCGGGACAAGGGTATCACTGAGGAGGAGATCAATAGAGCTAAAACCCAACTGTCTGCCAGCATAGTTCTGAAGAATCGAGATATTACCAGCCAAGCCATGCAACTGGGCTATGACGAACTGACGGGTGGCGATTATCGCTATACAGACCGCTATCTCGCAGCCGTGCAGAAAGTGACAACGGCTGACGTACAGCGCGTTGCTCAAACTTACTTAACACCGGCTAAGCGAACAATCGGCTTTTTTGAACCGACGAAGCCGGATGGTAAAGCGAGCGCTAGCTCGGCTGGAGCAACTCAAACTAGCGAAAGCTTCAATGCTGGACCTCCCGTAGACCCGGCTGAAGTAGCAAAGTACCTTCCGCCTGTGGATTCATCGGCGACTCCCACGGCACAAGCCCTACCTCAGCAGTTTAAATTGTCCAATGGCATGGACGTTTTGTTGCTCCCCGATCGCAGTAATCCTACAGTTACTCTGAGCGGTTATATGCGGGCTGGTACGGAATTTGACTCAGCGACTAAAGCCGGTTTAGCGAGTCTGACAGCCAATAATGTGATGAATGGGACGCAAACGCGAGATGCCTTGCAGATTGCTAAAGCATTGGAGGAACGAGGCGCGGATCTGGACTTTAGCGCGAACCGCGAGGGGGTAATTGTCATCGGGAACAGTTTGGCTCCAGATTTACCGATCTTGATTCAGACTTTGTCCGATGTCGTGCAAAACGCCACATTTCCTGCCGATAAGCTGGAACTGACTCGTCAACAAGCGCTGACAGCTCTAAAGGTTCAGTTAGATACGCCTGCTCAAGTGGCAATCCGGACGTTCCAACAAACGGTTTATCCACAGAATCATCCGTTCCATGCATTTCCAACGGCGGAGAGCTTGAAGGGAATTACTCGCGAGGACTTGGTGAGCTTTTATCAGAAGCATTACCGTCCCGATACAACCATATTGACGCTGGTGGGAGATTTTGACCCCGCCAAGGTACGATCGCTTCTGGAAAAACAACTCTCTAGCTGGAAAGACAGCGGTCAACCCACTGTACCCACCTATCCGGAAGTTCCACTGCCCAAGTCCGTGGTTGAACTCAACCCCGCACTTCCTGGCAAAACTCAGTCCATTACCTTATTAGGTTATCGAGGGATTGACCGAAAAGACCCGCGTTATTATGCCGCGTTAGTCTTGAATCAAATTCTGGGCGGCGATACCTTATCGAGTCGTTTAGGAACCGAAATTCGCGATCGCTTGGGTTTGACTTACGGTATCTATAGCTACTTCCAAGCTGGACGGACGCCAGGCCCATTCCTGATTCAGATGCAGACAGCACCCGAAGATGCCAAAAAAGCGATCGGTGCAACCATTGCCCTGCTCAAGCAAGTGGCAGACAAAGGTGTGACGCAAGCTGAAGTGGCAGCTGCCAAACGTTCCATTACCAGCGAATATCCCGTCTCCCTGGCCGATCCAGATGGTTTAGCCAGGACTATTCTCAATAATGAAATATACGGGCTAGGTTCAGATGAATTGCGTAAGTTTGTCCAGCAAATTGATGCAGTGACCTTAGAGCAAGTCAATCAAGCGGCTAAACAGTTGCTCCATCCGGAGAATTTGGTCGTTGTCACCGCTGGGCCTCCCGTCTCAGCATCAACTAACTAGTCGTTCAAACAGTGAGCAGTTATCAGTGACCAGTGACCAGTTATCAGTGACCAAGAGTTAATTGTGGGATGCATAGATTTTTGTATCGAATCATCAGCCCCAGTCAGTAGACCTGTGCAAGAAAGTCTTCTTTCATCCTGTAGTGTGAGCGGGTACGCTCATGAACGTCTCTTGCAAAAGTCAATTTTCGCCCCCCTAGCCCCCCAACTTTGGGGGGAACCTGAACTCAAAGTCCCCCAGAATTGGGGGATTTAGGGGGCATTTCAGGATTTATGCAATAGGTCTAGTGTTCACTGGTCACTGCTCGCTGAACACTATTAATCGGTAGGGGCAAGTTTTAGCGATCGCGTATTTTGATGAAGCGCCAAATCGTCGAGATTAAACTGCCCTTACAATTTTTTTGAGGCTTGAGTTTTTAGCTATGATGCAGTTTGTCTTTTCAACGGGTGACTATTTACGCCGCCATGGGCTCATTGGGTGTCTGTTAATGGTGTTAGGACTACTCCTATTTCTAGGTTCCATGCCTACGCCTACAGCCGTTGCGGCTCCCCAGGTAACTGAAGTGAAAGTCAGCTTGGGTAGCACGGCTAATGAGTTGAAATTTTTCCCCAATGACTTCCAGTTCGTTGCAGGCCAGCGCTACAAGCTCGTGCTGGATAATCCCAGTTCTCAGAAACACTACTTCACCGCTAAAGATTTTGCTGATGCCAGTTGGACTCAAAAAGTGGAAGCTGGCAAAGTTGAAATCAAAGGGGCAATCCACGAATTAGAACTGAAGCCGGGAGCCGAGGCTGAGTGGGTTTTTACTCCGATGAAACCGGGAAAGTATTCGCTACGTTGCCCGATTCCAGGACATACAGAAGCGGGGATGACAGGTACGATTACTGTTTCTGCACAATAGTTTCTTGTTCTGTGCCATTGCCATTAACAGCGAGCCTCCAAAGCTTTGAGTTGGTTCCTTCAGCTTTAAAAATACTGTGAATGTGAACTAACCACAGAGGTCACAGAGGTCACGGAGGTAGATCGAGAGTAGAGTGGTAGGACGAGCGATCGGCCCAACTTGCTGCAATGTTAAGCTAATGTAAAGAAATATCAGAACAATTAATCGGCATCGGCTCCTGATATCATGTCGGCTAAAAAAGCCACACTATGCGGGAATTTGTAGTGAGGACTAAAGTCCTCTGTCGAGTGAGCGCTGAAGCACTCACTACAAACTGTTTTTATTCAGGGTAATCAACTGAACATCATAAGTTATCAAGCCTAATGAATATTTTGACCAATCTACTCTTTAAGCCCGCTGAACCTCCCCGTTCTCAGAAAAAACGCCGAGGTGTCGAACTCAAGTCGGAGCGCGAAATTGAAATCATGCGGCAGGCGGCGAAAATTGTCGCAACTGTTCTGAAAGAAATTTCCGAACTGGTGGAACCGGGGATGACGACGGCGGATTTAGACACTCACGCCGAAAAGCGTATTCGTCAGATGGGAGCAACACCCAGCTTCAAGGGGTATCACGGTTTTCCGGCTTCCATCTGCTCTAGCATTAACAATGAAGTCGTTCATGGTATTCCCAGCCGCAAGAAGGTAATTCGCGCTGGCGATGTGTTGAAAGTCGATACAGGGGCTTATTACGAAGGCTTCCACGGCGACTCTTGCATTACGATCGCAGTGGGTCAAGTGACGCCAGAAGCCGCGAAGTTAATTCGCGTCGCAGAAGAAACCCTCTACAAAGGCATTGAACAAGTGAAAGAGGGGGCTTACTTACTGGATATCGCAGGTGCGATCGAAGACCATGTGAAAGCGAATGGCTTTAGTGTAGTCGAAGACTTTACGGGGCATGGTGTGGGACGAAATTTGCACGAAGAACCTTCGGTGTTTAACTTCCGCACCCGCGAACTCCCCAATGTCAAGCTTAAAGCAGGGATGACGTTGGCAATTGAACCGATTTTGAATGCGGGTTCCAAGATTACGCGCATCTTATCCGATCGCTGGACGGCAGTAACCGTAGATAACTCGCTATCTGCTCAGTTTGAGCATACTGTATTAGTCACGGCTGATGGTTATGAAATCTTAACCGACCGGACTAAGGTCTAACACTCAGAGTACCGCGCCGTTTTTCACCAATACTGGCTCGTATCTTAAGAAAAGAAAAACCCCCCGGACAATGACTGTTCGGGGGTCAATTACAGGGTGCATCTACCACTTCACTCTTCCTTCTGTCGCTATAATCATCCGGATAGATTTGGAGAAATTTGGCAACCTGTTGTGGTTCTGGAAACTAGTGCAAGAAGGCAGAAGTAAGAAGACAGAAGGCAGAAGGGAGGAAAGCTGTTGTAGTAAGCTTTTCAACCTTTTTTAACTGGTGGGTTATTTCTGCCGCGCTGCACTAGACAAACGGATTTAGTTCTACAACGAGGGATTTGGCGATCAACTCCACTAACTACTAACCACTAA
>DATNPC010000698.1:0-5859 GCA_036703375.1 Allocoleopsis sp. | reverse complement strand
AATGTTTTCAGATCTGCCTGAATGCCTGCACCACCACCACTATCAGAACCTGCGATCGTCAGAGCGATCGGTACGCTTGATTGAGTTTGACGTGTCATCACGCTTTTCTCTACCGTTGAGGCCGTCGTCGTTGGAGAAACTCCGGAATATCTAATCCCGCTTGTTGAGGTCGGGGATCGTATTGGGGAACTGGTGGAGTTGGGGTCGGTGCAATGGGTCGCCTGCCACGGGGTGCTTCCCTCATGCCCGTTGGTGCTGACTGGGTTTCTCCACTAAATCCCGTTGCGATCACGGTAATTCTAATTTCGCCCTGCATCTTGTCATCGATCACCGCCCCGAAAATAATGTTGGCATTGGGATCGACCACCTCATAGACGGTTTCCGCTGCGGCATTGACTTCATGCAGCGTGAGATCGCTGCCCCCTGTAATATTCAAGACAACCCCTCTTGCCCCATCAATGGATGACTCCAACAGAGGAGAGGATATTGCTTGAGAAGCTGCTTCTCTGGCTCTTGACTTCCCGGAACCTACGCCAATCCCCATTAACGCCGATCCCGCATCCGCCATCACGGCGCGGACATCCGCAAAGTCAACGTTCACTAAACCGGGAATGGTGATGATATCGGAAATCCCTTGAACACCCTGGCGCAGGATATCGTCGGCTACGCGAAAGGCTTCTTGTACAGGCGTTTGCTCGGAAATCACTGACAGAAGTTTGTTATTAGGGATGACGATCAGGGTATCCACCCGACTTTGCAAAGCGGCAATTCCTTCTTCTGCCTGAGACGTGCGACGGCGTCCTTCAAAGGTGAACGGACGGGTGACAACACCCACCGTCAGCGCTCCCATTTCTTTGGCGACTTCAGCCACAATCGGTGCCGCACCTGTACCCGTACCGCCTCCCATCCCAGCGGTGATGAACACTAAGTCGGCGTTTTCGATCGCTTGGGCAATCTCATCGCGGGATTCTTCCGCCGCTTTTTGGCCAATCGCTGGGTTACCACCTGCGCCCAATCCCCGCGTCAACTTCTGCCCCATTTGCAAGCGTCTAGTGGCACCGTTTTGAGCGAGCGCTTGAGCATCGGTGTTGATTGACCAAAATTCAACTCCCGACACTCCGCTGACAATCATGCGGTTGACAGCATTACCGCCACCACCGCCTACACCAATGACTTTGATTTTGGCAACGCTACCTGGCACGATATTGTCACTCTTAGATTCTTCTTTCGGTATGCCCTTAGACTCGTGAGATTGACTAAACGGTAGCCCAGCATTCGGAAACTGATAAGTATTATCCACTCCGATAGAAAGATCGGCGTGTCCAGTGATAAGAGAGCTTTGCTGGGCAAACTCTTGTTTATTATTTAGCGTCATTGCGATAGGCCAGGATCGATAAACAACTTTATCAGTTATAGGTAGCAATCTGAGTCAACTATAGGGTAAGTTGATTGAAAAACCAACGAACGCAATCTTTAACTATACCGAGACTCTTAAAAAATCCAATCGTCAGAATCCGTGAATCGGCACTTGACCAACTGGCTTGAAGGTACCTGGGTAATATTCTCTCTTCTTAATCTTAATGAGCGCTCGCTCGAACCGTATCATTTCCTTTAAGCATTTGAATAGCAGGAGATTCTGGGTTAGTCAGGTCAATATAGGCAATTTGGCTGGGGTCAACATGGGTTGGCAATTCTCGCATCCGATCCAAAATCGCTAGTTGCTCGGCAACGCGAGAACTATAGGGACCCAAATGGACTTTTCCTAATTCGGTTTTCAAGATTATGTTGGCGGGATTTTGCCAATCGATCTCAAAAACTTTTACCGGAGAGTGATTCACGGCTTGATAAAGGTCAGACCAGTAAGGACGGTAGCGATCGCTAGAGCCAATGACTTTGAGAGTGGGTAACTCAAAGTTTTGCTCCACTGACTTGTAGCTACTTTCCGGCATCCAAACTCCTTGTTCGTCCAATAGACCCTCTGCTGAGGTAGAACGAGCCGTCTTAGAGGTTTGAGGTGTAGTCGTGCCGATCGCAATTGCCACAGGCTTACGCTCCTTCACTTGGATAGTCAATCCCGGCGGCAACAGCTGACGGCTGACAGTAGCTTCCGCGATCGGACCTTGAGACTCCAGTTCCTTAGCGAGCGTTTGGGGTTGAACTTGCAGTAAAGACTGCGGATAGGACAAAGGCAACAGCGAACGAATCGCTTGTGCAGAAAGAAAGTGATTGCCCTCAATCGCAATTTGTTCCGGTTGACGAATTACCAAATCTGATGAGGTAATCCCCCAGCCTAACGTGCCAACCAGTCCGCCGACAAACAGCGATCGCCACAGCGATTGCACCGATCTGATGCGGCGTGCGCGTCGCAGCTGTTTGCGCCGGTTGGTCAATTGATCTTGAGAGACTGATGCGATGCTTGCCATCTAATACCGCTCGAGTCGCTGAAAATATAACTGTAGTAAGGAGAAGTCAGGAGAGTGTTTGAGAACATAAAAAAGTATAGCTAGGTCGGTTGAACCGCCCAATAGCTTCTTTTGTCCGTCCACTTCGTTCAAGATACTTTTCTCATTTAACCACTCCTTTCCCTGACGCTATAAGTATGCCAACTTCTTGATGGTACTCGCTCGACCTGACCCCGTTTGTTCCATATACACAGTTACGGAACCTTATTAAGGGGGTCAAACCCCCTACAAAAAGTACTTATGAATGATTTAACCTCTACTCCAGGCTATGGCTGTATCAGTCCTTTCCGAGAATGAAACTGCATCTACCCACATTTTTCAAAGCTTGTAACCCTGCTAAGACTCTTGTCGTGGGGAATCGTGAAGATCGTCAATACTATATCGATTTTTCCTCCGTGCGGGGCGGCAGGATTATCGAAGCGTTAGGACGAACGATTGCTCGCCTTTCCCCTGATGAACCGACCTGCCAGCTGTTTACGGGTCATATTGGTTGTGGCAAGTCTACCGAGCTGTTCCGACTTAAAGCTCAGTTGGAGCAGCACCAATTTCATGTTGTCTATTTTGAGTCTAGTAAAGACTTGGACATGGCAGATGTTGATATCAGCGATATCTTACTCAGCATCGCCCGGTCTGTCAGTGAAAACCTAGAATCGATCGGTATCCACCTCAAACCTCAATATTTTGCCCGACTATTCAACGACATCAAGGATTTTTTACAGTCTCCCATCGAGCTGTCTACAGAAGCCGAACTCTCTGTCGGCATTGCCAAAATTACGGCCAAAACAAAAGACAGCCCCCAACTGCGCGACCAACTCAGACAGCACCTAGAACCCAGAACCAAAAGCATTCTGGAGGCGATTAATGCAGAAATTCTCGAACGAGCGATCGAGGAACTTAAGCGTCGCGGCAAGAGAGGGCTAGTGGTGATTGTCGATAACTTGGATCGGGTCGATCCCCGACCTGTTCCCTCGGGTCGATCGCAGCCTGAGTACCTCTTCATCGATCGGGGTGCTCAGTTACGAGGATTGAAGTGCCATGTGGTTTATACCCTCCCCCTATCGTTAATGTTTTCTAATGAATACGAAGCCCTCAAGAATCGATTGGGAGCTGGTGTTGCACCTAAAGTATTACCAATGGTGCCAGTAAGGTCACGAGATGGGCGAGAGTCTCCCAAAGGCATGGCACTGCTCAAACAACTGGTGTTAGCCCGAGCCTTTCCCGGTGTGGACCCAGAAGCCAGACTAGCATTAATGCCCGAAGTTTTTGACGATCCAGCAACTCTCGATCGCATGTGCCGCATTAGTGGAGGTCATGTCCGCCACTTATTGGGTCTGCTCTATAACTGCTTGCAACAGGAAGACCCACCCTTCTCGCGCAGTTGTTTAGAGAGTGTGATTAAAGGCTACCGGGATGACCTCACCTTGGCGGTTGATGAGGAAGAATGGGAATTATTACTGCAAGTCGTGCAACAGCAGCACGTTAAAGGCGAAAAAGAATATCAAGTCCTCCTACGCAGTATGTTCGTCTATGAATACCGGGATGATTTAGGGCGGTGGTTTGGGGTTAATCCTGCTTTGGCAGAAACGTCAAGATTTCGCTCTTTACTCGCAGCTATCTAACATCGCCAGAATACTCGTTACAGCCTAGGAGCAACGATCAAAAAAAGCAATGTTTCGGTGCTTTTCGCTCCCTGGTTGCGAGAAATTGAGTTTGTTGTCGATTCAGTCGCCTTAGCGACCTGTTACACTCGATCTCGACCTTTGGGTGAGCTAGCTCAGCAGCGATTTCGACCCGTAGTGCAGTTTTTCCTCCCCAGCTTGGATATCGAGACTCTTCGGGTGGGTCAGGAGTAGAATATTAGCAAAATTACTACTGGTAAAAATACGTAATTCTCTAAAGTTACATGCTACAGGCGGATCTCTGGTAAATTACTGATGCTAAAATCAGTCAATTAACTAGGGTTGAATGTCATCTCCTATCGTGGTAACGAACCAATGCACCACAATTTGTAGTGTTCTATAGTGTTTGACGGGAATGCTTTTCCCGCCAGCCATCTCTTACTAGATTGAAGGAATAAGGATTGACCCAGACACGTTTTGCTCGATCGTGCAATTTCAACGAGTCGGATTTCAATAGTTAGGTGCTCAACGACTCCAAGAGAGCAAGTGTCTCACCGAAGTACAGATGAAATCCTCATCACTCTAGTAAAACCTGTTCCTACAACGCCGTGAAACTTAAAAATTTTACGCCTAGTAGGGCGTTAGTCTAATCGTGCTTGGCACACTCCTAGGAGTGAAACCAAGACTGGAAAAAAAAGTTGATGTTAAACGGGACACAAGTTCCCTTGTACGAAGTACAAGAGCGCTTCAACCGTGCAGAATAAAAAGTTTTTGATTTTACTCTAGTCAGAGTAAAATCCCTGGACGAGTAGTCAATGTGTGCTATTAGCGGTCACAACGTGTATTGAATGCAGGAACCCGATCGACCAGAAGAAGTAGCTGCCTATAATGAGCGATCGCTATCAACACTCGCTCGTGCGATTACTCTTTCTGAGGGTCACTTCGCGCTAATTTTGGTGCGCTGCAACTACGAGATTTGCTCGTGGCAAATGATGCAGCGGTTGCAAAAACTCACTAAGGTGCCGCTATCTCGGCTAGTTCTCCCGAAATCGAGTCCTGCCCTATTTCCCACTATCCTCTCGGCTAGTGCGAACGAACAGACATTAGCTCTAGTCGTCGTGGGTCTAGAGTCGGTAGTAGAACTCGATCGCTTGTTGATTTCAACCAACCAAGTCCGGGACGAGTTTCGTAAAAGCTTGGCATTCCCCCTAGTGTTATGGGTAACAGATGAAGTCTTGCAAAAGCTAACGCGGTTTGCTCCTGACTTTAAGAGTTGGGCCGCCACGTCCATTAAGTTTGAACTCGCGACTAATCAGTTATTGGCTCTGTGGCATCAAGCAGCAGATCGACTCTTTACCAAGATTTTGGAGAGCGGCGTAGAAGAGTTTCTACCCAATAATGCGATCGATTTGGCACCAGGTTGCCGCCGCCGCCAGGAAGTGGAAGCGGCTTTGCGAGACTTGAAGGCTCGTAATATCCGATTAGAATCGACGCTCGTTGCGACCTGGAAATTTATCTTAGGGCGAGATGCCTTTAGTCAAGATCGGATCGATGTGGCGTTCAACCTATATCAGCAGAGTCTGGATTGTTGGCGACAGGAATTAGAGGCACAGGACGAGAGTACTGAGAACGAGGAAGCACAGACGCCAAGCAGCAATGCCGGAAATCTCTCAATCAACCGCTCCGTACCCCCGCATCTCCCCCTGTTAGCGTCTGCCTCTAGCACCAATAGTGAGCGATATGGCGTAGTCCTTCAGCATATTGGCTGGTGTTATTGC
>DATNPC010000697.1:0-16177 GCA_036703375.1 Allocoleopsis sp. | reverse complement strand
TAAGGCTGGGTTGTTTGCCATGCTCACGCCTCCGTCCACAAAAGCTCCCAGCTGTCCAGTGCCGACATTGAGCTTTTCTGGCACGAAGTACACGGGGGCAGCGGTACTCGCCCGCACGGCTTCCCGCAGTAAGATTTGGCTGTTGGCGGGGTAAAATTTCCCATTTGGGTGATTGAGCATCGGCCACAGGCTACCCGTATCAGCTCGTTTGGTGATGATACACAAGCCGGTTTTGATGGAGGAGTCTCCCAGCGTCCGGTCTCCAAACGCTTGCTTCAGTTCTGCTTTTAACGGTTCAATATCGAAGAGAGCTTCCCACTTTTTTAACTTTCTCTTACCAAAGACTTTTCCACCAATCCCTAAATAGATTTCCTTAATTTCTGAAACTGTCATGCCGATCGCAAGGGCGCTGGCAATAATTGACCCAGTACTGGTGCCACCAATCAGATCGAAGTAGTCACACAATCTTAAATCGGGGTTATTGTGGCGATCGCGCAAAATCGTCTCAATCCGTTCCAGGAAACCTAGGGTTAACACGCCCCGAATTCCACCCCCGTCAAGGGCTAACATCCGCTTGGGTCCCTTGGCTGTCAACCGTTCTAATAAAGTCATGGTTAAATGTCTCCTGTGGCTCCCCTAGGTAGTTGTTTTTTTAGCGATCGACGCTGTGATTTCTATCATCGGGTGGATGCAATTAGGAGAAAAGGAAGAAACTGCAAAGATCGGGGAGTAAGGCAGTTTACCTAACAGCGATAACTATTTCTTCGGAGAACACGTCATGCGCTTTTTGGCGATTGCTTAGATTTGCGATCGGTCTACCATGATTTATATCAGCATGCAGCCCGCAGCCTACCCATGACTACCCTCAACGCCAGTAACCTCAGCCTCGATGATGTTCACCGTCTTTTTGGCTTTCAGAGACAATATAACGGCTCATTCACTCCCTTATTATCTTTAGAACCAATCACAGAACTCGAACAACAAGAAATTATCCGAATTTGGCATGATTTCGAGCCTTATCTGACGACAGGGAAAATGTCTGAAGGTGTGGTTAAGGCAATGACTACGTTTCCCCTAATGCGAGCAGCAGGTTTCTATAGCCCTCCCATTCGGTTGAGTATTGAGGAGGGGATTGCTGCTATCAATATCGTTAATGAAGATACTAGGATTACAGGTCGGTTTGATATTTTAGCTGTCAATTCCGAGCGACTAACAACTGCTAGCACTTCTTTTTGGGTATTGGTGATTGAAACGAAAGAGGGTTTAGCTAACGTTTGGGCTGGTTTACCTCAACTACTCGCTTATGCCTATAAAAGTCTTGAGTATCAAGATTCAGTTTGGGGACTGGCAACTAACGGACTGAACTATCAATTTGTGTATATGCAGTCAGGAAATCCTCCCATTTATCAACTGATGCCATTACTGAATTTGTTTGAATTTGAATCTTCAATCCAATTGCTGCAAGTTCTCAAGGCTATTTGTAAGCTACAGGGCAATAGCACCAATGCTGGTTCTTGAGTTGAAGGGTGATATGCGATCGCACTTTTGGCGGCTGAACCTACCTGCTGGTATCGGTTACGCTACGGTAAGAGCTAGAGGCAGTTTAGGCTTGGGATTGAGGGATGCGATCGCGTTCCAAAACCAGCTAATCAATCATCGAGTTACCTACAACAGATACAGTAAGAACTTAAAACTGTAGAAGAATGGTAGACAATGTTACACCTTCTAAATCCAATACCCTTACATGGAACGATGTAGAAAACACTGCCCAAATTGCCTTTACAAGCTTTGAGCAGCCAGAGTGGGAATGGGGAGCATTGGAATGGACTTGGAATGCATGGGAAATACTGATCGAAACAGGACTTGCGACATATTCGACTGCGATGGAACGCAACCAGGCAATCATTCGTTTTTTAGCTCTTGCTGGCTTTTACATAGAGTTTTGTAATGTTGCTTGGGAGGAGTTATTAGAGCCTAATTATTACGGTTGGGCAAAAACTCTCAAATTTTCTCACTATGACGCTGCTCATTGTTATTTAGAAGAACTAACCTCGTTTGGTTTTTACAAGAGTTATTTTGATTACGATAATTCCGAACTGGATGATAGAAATTTTGAGAATTTGGTAAACAATGCACGAGAGGAAGTCCTGTATGCACTTTTAGATGGATTTGAAAATATATCAAGGCTTTTTGATTCTCTTTTGCAAAGCAGGTACCTAGAGAGTGACAGTGAACTCTTGGACTACAAGACAAATTCACACAAGCATACTGCCTTTGAATGGCTCATGATGCAATACTCTAGTAAGATAGTTGAAGAGATAGAACCAGAGCCAGCTCTTGAAGATTCATTTGAATTTTTATACATAAATGCTGATGATAAAACATTGTATCAAGTGGAATTAGGTATATCAAAGTATCAAGAAGGAAGCTATAGGGAGGCAATTAATAAATTTGATCAAGCGTTGCAAGTAGATCCAGAATTTGCCTATGCCTACTGTTATCGGGGAAGGGCTAAAGCAAAAATAGGAGACCTTCATGGGGCAAGAGCAGATTACAGCAAATCACTACAAATACAGCCTGACCAAATTACAGTTTCTAATGAGCTTGGAAATATTAATTACAATCTTAGGAATTATTCTATAGCAATCCAGAATTATAATTGGACGTTAGATATCAATCCCAGCCTGGCTTTGACTTACTATAATAGAGGACGTGCCTATTTGAAAATGGAGGATAAGCAGAGAGGAATTAAGGATTTACACAAAGCATCAGAACTCTTTAAACAGCAGGAAAATATAGATGCGTATGACAAAGTCCAGATGCTCCTCAAATCAATTAAATTAAATTATTCTGAACCTTCATTTACAGAGATTTATAAAAATGTCCTCTCTAAAGGTCTGCGTATTGCTGAACGGACTCTACGCCGCTATCACTTAGCTCTCAAAAGCAGAAAATTTATAATCCTATCTGGAATTAGTGGCACGGGTAAGACTTGGATATCCAAAGCCTATGCTGATGCACTAGAGGCTGAATATCTTTTGGTTCCAGTTGCTCCTAACTGGACGACTAACGAAGATTTACTAGGCTATCTCAGTCCAATTGACAACAAGTACCACGACACTGACTTCAGCACATTTCTAGAGAAGGCAGAAGAGGAGTATCAGGAAGCCCAAGCCGAAAAACGTACTCCTAGACCCTATCATCTAGTTTTGGACGAGATGAACCTAGCGCGGGTGGAGTATTATTTCGCAAAATTCCTCTCTGCAATGGAAGTGCGGATGCGCGAAGGAGTAGCCCAAATTCAGCTTGCATCCGAGAAACAAGTCTTACTTCCCCCAAACCTCTACTTCATTGGTACAGTCAACGTAGACGAAACAACTCACAGCTTTGCTGACAAGGTTTACGATCGAGCGCAACTCATTGAGCTTGAGGCCCCTCGACAAGATTTATACGAGCATTTGGGCGAAGTTCCATATCGTGGAATGCTGATGCAAATTTGGAATGAAGTACACGCTGTTGCTCCCTTTGCTTTCCGTGTTCTAGATGAAATCAAGACTTATGTGAAAGAGGCTGAAGCCTTGGAGGTATCTTGGCAAGATGCCTTAGATGAACCGCTATTGCAGAAGATTCTGCCCAAACTTAAAGGTGCAGATGATAGGGTTGGGGTAGCCCTCAAGGCATTCGTGGACATTGTTAAAGAGAAGGACTTCCCCCTAAGCCACAAAAAAGCTAGTAAGATGCTTGACACATTCAATCAGCATGGATTTACTTCCTACTTCTAAACTAAGCTTTCTCAACCGTGAAGGCGAAACACTGAAGGCTCCATTAGAATGGCAGCCTGGTTTTTTAGAAGTTCAAGTGCCTAAAGAGCAGTGGGAGGAAGTGCAGCTTTGGCGGCAGGGTGAAGAACTCCTAATCTCCCTAAAACATCTGGGTAAAAAGGTTCGAGTTCTAACTGATTGGCCTCGCTCAAATCCCGGTTACTATCAACTGCGACTTGAGTATCAGGGTGAGGTTGAGGAGCAGATTGTAACCGTTTGGCCTCTGAAGATTAGCCGTGAAGCTTTTGCTCACATGCTAGAGGATTTGGATACTCGGCTTCCAACCTCAGTAGCAATAGCTCTACAACATATTGGAGCTTTAACTGGACTCAAATTATCACAATTAGACCAGACTACATTAGCTCAGGAACTAGTTCGCCTGCGTCGGGCTATCCAGGGTACAGAAAATCGACCTGGGCTGACAGAGATTCTATGTAAACTCGCTCACGACCCTCACAAAATTCTAAAAACTAATGAGATTTGGGTTCGGCAAGAGCAAGTCCGTAGACCTTCACCTAGTGGGTTAGTTCGAGCTTTTTGTCGAGGTCATAACCTAGATGCTAGTGGGGGACCCATTCGCGTGCCCGATGTACGAGTAGAACACACGGTTGATGTTTACGAAAACCAGTTAGTTAACTTGTTTTTCGAGCTGGTCAATCAGAGGCTTCGACGAGTTCGGTACGCCTTTGAAGCTGGCCCGAAAGGTAAGCCCTTGGATGAGGTGCAAGCGCTGATTGAACAACTGAAAAAGGCTCGACAGCAGGCAGCTTTTCTAGATGAAGTGAGTCAGCCTAAACACCAGCCCAATCAAATCACGATGGTTCTCTTGAAGCGTCCACCTTACCATGCAGCTTTAGAGGGATATCTTGAATTTATCAGGAGTCCCACCGTGTGGCTAGAGGAGTCAGACCTCGATGCACCTTTGGAGAATCTTCCCCGTCTCTACCAGGTTTGGGGCACTCTATGGGTGATTGAAACACTGCTGGAAGTAGCTGAACAGAAAGGATACCAGGTGGAAAAGCAGTGCTTGGTGGGTAGGGATAAAAGCGGAATCTACGTTCGAGTTTTGCCAAATGGTCAGCCAGCAGTAACTTTAATTCACCCTCAACACAAGACCAGAGTTAAGCTAATTCCCGAACGAAGCTATGGGAAGGATGGCGAACTGCACAGTGCTAGCGTTAAACTGCGCCCTGATATAGCACTAGAGGTTAAATTAGCTGATGGCTCTCAGCAGGTCTACCTCTTCGACCCCAAGTACAAACTTGATAGTGAGACACAGGAAAACATAAGCAACCAAGGAAAGCCAAAGGCGGCAGACATTCAGAAAATGCACACCTACCACGATGCCATCCAAAACAGCGAAGGCAGACAAGTAGTTTGCTACGCTGCAATTCTTTACCCTGGTTCCTTCCACTCCTATTCCAGAAAAGAAATCGAGGCTCTTCCTGCTTATCCTGGTGCTGAGGCTGAACTACAGAAACATCTGCGTCGTGTGTTAGACAAAGCTCTCACGTCTAACTAACAGTGACTTTGTAAATTAGTTTAGGCGATCGCGATGTCAATAAGTCAGTCTACTCACTCACATCGCGTTAGCTGTAGAAACAGCTAGCTCACCATATTTAAAAACTTAATCTATCCAACTTTTTGGGCATCAAACAATACACAAGTAATGTCATACACGCGCTTCTTGAATGCCTGTTTCAGTTTTTTTCTGAGCGATCGCTGTTTCGTTCCTAATGCTTCATCAAAGGCAGTGTAAGCTTGTTTGTGCTGACCTAAGTGCTGTAATGCTAACCCAAAAAATAGCCAAGCGTCTTTATCATTGGGTTGAAGTTTCAAAGCTTGTTCAAAACTAGTTTTAGCTTCGGAGTATCGATCTAGATGAGTCAGCACACCCCCTCGTAAAATCCAGGTCATGTGATAGTTAGGGGCAAGGGTAATTGCTCGATCGTAACATGCTAACGCTTCCTCATAGTAGCCTGAGCTAACCAGTTCCTTGCCTCGCTCGCAAAAAGCTTCGTATTGCTCGAAATCGTAATAATTCATTTTTATCAGTTTATTTCCTAAGGGAAAGGTAGAGATTTAGCTTGCTTCTTTAATAACTTAAACAAAATTTGATATTTTAATTTATTTTTATAGTGAAGCTTTCATCAAGATTTAATCAAGAAAACTCTTAATCATTTATAGGTGAATGATTTCCACTCTATTCATAAGTAAACTTACCATAAATTTTGATTTAAGCTTTCAAAGAATATCTATACAATTAAGGCTCTGGAATTGATGCTAGAAGCTTCTGATTCCAGAGCTTTTCTATGGCTTTAGGCCAAGATGTAGTGTTAGGGGAATGATAATGCGGTTAATTCCACTCCAGCGGTTTATTTACCGAACAAATAAGCTACTCTTTGTCGGTATTAAGACCCAGAAGATTGCCTTCCCACGCTTTAACGTGAGAGGTCATCTTGGCGTTGAATCGATAACCCATCGCTCACTTAAATTTGCCTCAAATCAGAGCAGATCGTCCATCGGACAAATAGCGGAAAATAAGAAAATGGACTTGGTATTTTGGAGTTCTCCACTGTCAGCTAAATGGCTGAGTAGACTCCGTCATTTAGCTGATTTCGAGTTTTCTAGGAACAGCATTCTAGACGTAGCCCGATCGCCGGAACGCTCAAGTCTTGGTAGTGTTCGGATTTCCACAAAGACAAAACTCCTGGTATTGATACTAGTGGTATGTTCTGCTTAGCTTAAGAGCTGTTGCCTCGATCGCAAAGTCCAACCCCGATTGCTTACGCCTAATTCCTTGATTGGGAAGTGGCATGAGCTTCATTGGCAACCCAAGCTATCGGATAAAAGTGAAGACAGAGTGAAGAAAATGGAAAATTTTCGTGAATTTCTTAACGGTACAACCCAAATCTTGCCGATTGGCTAATCAAGGGACTTCTGGGTTGCCTTATTGGTACTTACTTGACCCAAACCGCCTAAAAGCTGAATAGTAGACTCCTATCTTGCACTACTTTCAACAATTTTGCCGATGTAGGGTGGGCATTGCCGAATCGAACTTGAACACTTGATTCTATCGTTGCTCAGCAATGCCCACCCTACGATTCTTGAGAAAGGTGCAAGGCTCCCCATGAGCTAGCACTCATAACAAAGAACGAAAGGACACTTTCAAGACAGAGCCCATGAGCTTGTCGCTCACAATCAAAGGATGAAAATCCCTCTCCCCGTCCCCCAGTCTATTTTCTAGATAGATGTCAGTAGATCGAGCGATCGTCCCGACAAAATGTATTAAAAGTTACAAAACCCCTATCTAGACGGTGCTAGAAAGTGTCATGCTGTCTTTATAAAGTTATAGATAGGCTATTCGTGAGGAGCTAAAACGTTGAAGAAGGTAGAAGCAATTATTCGCCCCTTTAAGCTAGACGAAGTAAAAATCGCCCTAGTGAATGCTGGAATCGTCGGGATGACGGTTTCTGAAGTTCGAGGATTTGGACGCCAGAAAGGTCAAACCGAACGCTATCGCGGTTCTGAGTACACAGTTGAGTTCCTACAGAAGCTCAAGGTGGAAATTGTCGTCGAAGATCATCAAGTTGACATGGTGGTGGACAAAATCATTGCCGCCGCTCGGACGGGTGAAATTGGCGACGGCAAGATTTTCATTAGTCCTGTCGATCAGGTTATCCGGATTCGGACAGGGGAAAAGAACCTGGAAGCTGTTTAGCCAGTTATCTGTAGAACAAGTGCTGAGGCTCGACTGCCCCTGGGAAGAGTGCCTCAGTTTTGCTTTGTAGTCTGTAGCAGCAATCGCAGCGTTAAGGATTAAGCCAACTGGCTCAACTGAGGGAGTAGTGCTTCAAACGCTTTGCCGCGATGACTGTAGCGTCGCTTCATTTCAGGTTGCATCTCGGCAAATGTCAATCCCTGTTCGGGTACATAAAAAATTGGGTCATAACCGAAGCCGCCAGTTCCACGCGGAGCGAGTAAAATTTCCCCTCGGCAGATGCCTTCCGTTTGTAGAGCGATCGCGCCATCGGGACGCGCGATCGCGATTACACAAACAAACTGCGCGTCCCGATTCAGTTCATTCCCCAATTCTCCTAGTAACCGTTCGATCCGCTCCGCGTCTGTTTTCCCGTAACGTGCTGAATAGATGCCCGGAGCGCCATCGAGGACATCGACTTCCAATCCAGAATCATCCGCGATCGCCCATTGCCCAGTTGCTTTTGCCACCGCTGATGCTTTTAAACAAGCATTAGCAGTAAATGTCTCCCCGGTTTCCTCAATCTCTAGTTCGGGTGGCTTCAGTTGCAAGTCCCACCCCTGTCCTGCAAGGTACGTCTGCATTTCCCGCAGCTTACCAGGATTGCCTGTCGCAACAATGAGCAATGTCATGTTTTGTTTGGTGTTGGTTGTCAGTTGTTCGGTATTCTAGACTACTGACCGATGACCCATTATCCAACAGAATTAGCCCAACCTTTAGCCCAATCGAGGGTATGACGAGCCTGTTCGAGCGTGGGAGCTTCGCAATATAGCCGCAGAAGGGGTTCGGTGCCGCTGAACCGAATCAGTAACCAGCTATCGTTCGCTAAGCGGAACTTGTAGCCATCGGTTGTCTGGCAACTCACAACGGCTTGACCGTCTATTTCCTTTAAGGGCTGGGTGTCTAGCTGCTGTTGTAAGCTCGCTCGCACGTCCATGCTTGCCAGATGGAGATCGATGCGATCGTAAGCTGACTGATATCCCGTGCGCTCTTGCAGGCGCTTGTAAAGGTCGCTCAAATCAAGTCCTGACTCAGCGATCGCTTCTAACAGATACAGTGCGGATAACAAAGCATCTCGTTCGGGAATGTGAGTACCATACCCAATGCCTCCCGACTCCTCTCCACCGAGTAGCACTTGAGACGATAACATGCGATCGGCAATGTACTTGTAGCCAATCGGCGTTTCATACACCGGCAACTCATGGAGGGCAGCGACGCGGGGAATCAAATCCGATCCACTGATGGTTTTCACCACTTCGCCCTTAAACTCTCGATGTGAGGCTAGGTGATCGATCAAGATAGGGATGAGAATTTGGGGACTCAGGAAATTCCCTTCACCATCAACCGCCGCAATGCGATCGCTATCTCCGTCAAACACTAGTCCTACGAGAAGTTCTCCGCCCTCTTGACGGCGATGAGAGCGAATCACCCGAAACAGTTGGGAAAGGTAGCGCGGTAACGGTTCTGGCGCTCCACCACCGAACAAGGGATCGCGATCGCTATTGAGTTCGTGAATGTCTACGCCTAGAATCTGCTTTAAACCACCGGCTGCTGCCCCGTGCATCACATCGGCGTACACAGTCAATTTGCCTTGCTCAATCAGAGCTTTGAGCTTAGAGATATCTACTTTAGAGCGTAGGGCTTCACAGTAGCTCGTCCACGGATTAAAGGTTTGGATCGTTCCAGGTATTTGTGCGGCTACAGGTTCCTCAACGAGTAGGGCTTCGATTTTTTGAGTAATCTCTGGGGCAACCGAGCCACCAAACGCTCCTTTGACTTTTAATCCCAGATAGTTCCCAGGATTATGGCTGGCTGTCAAAACCAGCGCACCTAAGGCGTTTCGTTGCTTGGCGGCCCAGCTAAATGCTGGAGTTGGAGCATAGTCCTCTGATAGCAATACGTCAAATCCAGCCGCTTGCACGACTTCGGCTGTCTTTTTCGCAAAGTCTTCTGCCATGAAGCGTCGGTCGTGACCGACAATGATGGTGCGACTACCAGTGCTTTCGCCATAAACCTCGGCAAGGATTTTTGCGGCAGCGGGGGCAACTAAGGCCAAGCGATCGAACGTAAAATCGGCAGCAATAACGCCTCGCCAACCGTCCGTTCCAAACTTAATTGAATGCGCGTCAATCGGCATAAGAAAAGGTATTAATTTTCAAGAAATTCCAAGACTGACGGCAGGATCTTAGCACTTGTAACACAAGCCTGTCTTGCTTTTGGGAATAATGCCAATCCTTATGCCAAAGTCCGCCATTTGGCTTAAGCGAGTTCACTGATCGCTGGTTTCATCGGGGGAATAGATTTCAGGTTCGGCAAGATTAACTAAAAGCGCTCCCAGCCTCATGCGATCGATATAAGGCCAACCTCCACTTTCTTCGATATCTCTCAATAGAGCATAGAGAGACTGACGATCCTGTGGTAACGAAGCTTGAAACAAGGTTTCTCGAATCTCTCGATGGGAATGCTCCAAAACTCGTAATAAAGCAAGTAGTGCGAGAGAATTTCCCTGATAGTTACTTGCCAGAGTCTCAATATCGGTGGCAATCGTTTGCAGTTTGGTCTGTAACTGCCCTGAATTCATATCCTTGTTGCCACAGTTCATGCCACACCTTCTAAAGAATTTAAAGATTTAAATTGACTTTGACGTTAGCCAGATAAACTCGCTCTCGCTCTATTCAGATTAAAGGCGACTCTTCCCGTGTACAATGCTTTTAAACAAGATCTGAGGCTCACCCATTCGGTGTCATCCCCAAGAACTGCGCTCAGTCTAGTCGCAGTTTGATGGAGACGAATTTCCACCGAAAATATTTGTGTGACCAAATATAGCATGGGTCGATAGTGAATCGCGCTCCCTCTTGTTCATCTCTTGAGGGCAAAAGCTGTTTCACGCCTATTTACCTGACGCCCGATTCACAGATCGCCCGAAAAAAAATTTTCAGATCGAGATTATTCGGAAATTGACGATTGAGGATGACCATGAGGTATCGCGCCATTATTGTTGCCTTCCTGGCTTTGTGCCTAGGGGTGTTAACGGCTTGTAGTGAGGGTCCAGCTAGTGCAGCTGATGCTCCGCTGACCTATGACCAGATTAGAGGCACCGGTTTAGCTAATAACTGCCCACAACTGGCAGAAACGACTCGCGGTGCTATTCCCATCGATAGCAGTCAGTCTTATGTACTGACAGAGCTTTGCTTACAACCAACTACATTTTTTGTCAAGGAAGAACCGGCTAATAAGCGACAAGAGGCAGAATTTGTTCCGGGTAAGTTATTGACACGGCTTACCTCTAGCATTGACCAAGTGCGCGGAACCTTAAAATCTGATGCCAATGGAAGCTTAGTATTTACCGAGGAAGATGGCATCGATTTTCAAGCCATCACCGTTCAGTTACCTGGAGGCGAACGGGTACCGTTCCTGTTCACGATTAAAAATTTAGTCGCTAAGAGCCAGCCAGGTGTTGATAGCATCAACACGTCCACCGACTTTGAAGGCGAGTTTAAAGTTCCTTCCTACCGAGGAGCTGTTTTCCTCGATCCGAAAGGGCGTGGTGTTGCCGCTGGGTATGATAATGCCGTCGCTCTTCCTCCCCAAGCCGATAAGGCAGAAATAACCCGCGCCAATGTCAAGCGCGTGCAAACTCTCGACGGTCATATTTCTCTACAGGTTGCGAAGGTAGATAGCAACACAGGTGAAATTGCTGGAACATTTGAGAGCGAACAACCTTCCGATACAGACTTGGGAGCTGATGAGCCAGAAGAAGTCAAAATCCGGGGTATTTTTTACGCTCGGATCGAACCCGCACAAGGGTAATTTGTCTTTTTCCTGGGTGAGGAATTCAGTTCGCACCTAGTGGGTTTGGCGATCGCGAACTGTTGAAAAAATTGAAAAAGGGGCAACTGCCCCTTTTTTTATTGAGTAACTTGCTCAACCCCAAACACTTCTGATAAACTTCTGTTTTCCCAAGAGCAAGAACAGCGATCGGCTAAAGAGCTGCTTCTTGCCAGGACGTAAGTCCGTGAAATTACTGTTTCCATTATCTTTAGCAAACTGATAATATTATTTAATTGTTGCCTGTCTACATCATCCGGATTGAAAGCTCACTCAAAGGCTATCAATTCCTTTATGGCTTAAGGGCAACAATCTAGTGGGTGCAACAAAGCCTTAAAACTCCAATGTCTGTGCTTGAAGTCACAGCAATAATTCTCAAAAAAGCCCCCTATGGGAATTGAGAGTCTCTCATCAGACTGTGCTCTACCACCCAAATGATTGCTATGTCAATGACTGTCACCCACGAACTAAAGCACCAGAGTCTGCGTCTACTGCGAGAGTACCAGAAGTTTGGTTCGCCCGAGATTCGCAATCAACTCGTTCATCTCAACTTCGGATTGGTTAGAAAAGAAGCCCATCACTGGGTTAATCAATGTACCGAAAGCTACGAGGACTTGCTTCAGGTTGGCTGTATTGGTTTAATTCGCGCAATAGAACGCTTTGATACGACTAAGGGAACGGCATTTAGTTCATTTGCCATTCCCTACATTCGAGGCGAAATTCAGCACTATTTACGCGATCGCGGTTGTTCGGTTCGCATTCCACGACGTTGGCAGACGCTGCGGCAGCAGTCCGTGGAAATTACTCAAGATTTACGAGTCAAATTCAACCGTCAACCGACCGATTCTGAGATAGCGGTAGCGTTAGAGATTTCCTTAGAAGAATGGCAAGAAATCAAGCTAGCGCATCAAAATCGCGAACCGCTTAGCTTAGATACCCCCGTGGGAGACGTAGAGGAAGGAACAACTAGCTTGGGCGAACTCGTACCCGATCCGCGATATCGGAGTTTTCAACTAGCACAAGAAGATCGAATTCGCCTGCAACAAGCCTTGGCTAACCTGGAAAAGCGTACTCGCGAAGTTTTGGAGTTTGTGTTTTTACACGACTTGACCCAAAAAGAGGTAGCGGAACGCCTGGATATCAGTGTAGTGACCGTCTCCCGACGCGTGAAAAAAGGACTAGATGCCTTGAAAAAATTAATGACAGGGGGAGAACGCTAAAAGACGGCGTTACCCATATCGGGTCAGTCGATGAACCAGCCACAGTCTTGAAGTCTGGTCAGCGCAATAGTTCAGCGCTAACTAAACTAAGTATATTGGTAAGTAAGTGGGTGCATAATGAAGAGCTAATCCCTTCTCTCAACTATGAGATAAAGGTTGGAGATGACAGTTTAGCTTGCTCCACCGATCGCAAGTGAAGTATCAAAAGCTCGTTTGATGTACTCAGCGATCGACTGATTGATTGATTTGGTTGCTAATTGGGGTAATCTCTGAGATGTCTTCTGGTAAAACGTTGGGGGACTGGTTATGCGTCGAGTTTCACTAATTACGCTATTAGGTATGCTAACTCTATTGATGGGAAGCTGTACCATTGGCGATGACAAGACCGAACAGGGGAGCCAAAACACTCCCAGTCCAACCCCTGCGACTTCCCCGCTCGCGACAAAACCGTCTCCCTCAGCAACGCCTTTTGGCAATAAGCCTCCTCTAGTAGCCAAGCAAGCACCAACGAGTAACGCAGCAGTAGCCGGATTGATTCCATCTCTACCCGCTGGCGTGCGAGTTCAACAAATTCCAAAAGGACGCAACGATCCATTCTCAGCCATTCAGGTACAGCCAGAAGTCACGGTGTCGCCAAATCCACAGGCTGCATCTGCGCCCGCAACTAGACCTGTACCAGTCATTCCCCAACTACCGAAACCTCCCAATCAAGGTACTGCAACACCGAAAGCATCAACCCCGAAAACTAAGGGAAATGCGTTACCGTCACCTCGAACAGGAGTCAAGGCTAAAGCTGGCAATACCGCGAGACCAAAACCCGGTAATGCAGCGTCTAGAGGTGGTAAAAGTCCTGCTCAAGTGAAACCGGGTGGCATTCTTCCTGTTCCTAGTGGGCCCATCGCCACAGCTCCTCGCTTAATTCCGCAACTCCCTCAACTGCCCGAACCGACGCTGGCTAAATCGATTGAAGTGACGGGAGTAGTAGACGTGGGCGGTCAGCCGAATGCCATTGTAAAAGTTCCGAACGAACCTAGCCGCTACGTTAGAGTCGGGCAGCGATTATCCAATGGACAGGTGCTCGTCAAGCGAATTGAAATGAACCAGGGACCGAATCCAGTGGTGATTCTAGAGCAATACGGGGTTGAGGTCGCTAGACGAGTTGGAGAACCCGCAGAAGGAGGAACAATAGGGTCGCCAACGGCATCTCTGCCACCACCACCCGTTAATAACAACACGGCGCTTTGAGAGTGTGATAGACCTGTAAACCTGTAAAGTAGGGAATGTAGGGAATTAGAGCGTGCAGAAAAGAAGGTGGTAAACGAACCGTTGCGGTATCAAGTTCGTATTCCTGGGTTACCTCTGGCAGTGTATCGGGAAATCGCCGCTCATTTGCGGCAAGTACAAGGCGTGGATGCAGGTCTGACACCTCAGACCTCTCAAGAGTTTGATTACCAGCAGAGTCAGGTAGGTAGCCTGTGGATCGATCGCGTAAATGCTGGCGATTTAGCAGGACAAGAACGAGTCAAGCAAATTTTGGAGTATTATCAAAACCGCTATGGTGCTTGGGAGGAAGATACTTCTCAGATAGTGCCGTGACGTCTAGATTGAAAGCGGAATTATTGAATGGGTTCAATTCAGGCATTACGAGGAACACGAGACATCCTGCCGGAAGAGGTTGGGTATTGGCAGCAGGTAGAAGCGATCGCGCGGCAGATTCTCGATAGAGCGGCATATCAGGAAATTCGTCCCCCTATTTTTGAGCAGACGGAGTTGTTCGAGCGAGGCATTGGCGAGGCGACCGATGTTGTCGGGAAGGAAATGTATACCTTTCTGGACAAAGGAGAGCGGTCTGTCACCCTACGCCCGGAAGGCACAGCTGGAGTTGTGCGAGCGTTTATCGAACACAGCAGGCACGCCCAAGGAGGTGTGCAGCGCCTTTGGTATACGGGACCGATGTTTCGCTACGAACGCCCGCAGGCAGGGCGTCAGCGGCAGTTTCACCAACTCGGTGTAGAGGTGATTGGCAGCGCCGATCCGCGAGCCGATGTCGAAGCGATCGCGATCGCGACTGATATCCTGCAAACGCTGGGCTTAAAGAATCTACATTTAGATCTGAACTCGGTGGGAAATCGAGAAGATCGGCAGCAATACCGAGATGCCTTGATCGATTACCTAATGCCCTATAAAGCAGAGTTAGACCCCGACTCTCAAGAGCGTCTAACCCGCAATCCGCTGCGGATCTTAGATAGCAAAGACAAAAGGACGCAAGAGATTGCTCAAGGCGCTCCCAGTATATTGGACTATCTCGGTTCGGACTCCAAGCGCCACTTTGAACAGGTGCAGCAACTGTTGACCGATCTAGACATTCGCTACCAACTCAATCCACGCTTGGTACGGGGTTTGGACTACTACACTCACACGGCTTTTGAAATTATCTCGGATGATTTGGGAGCGCAGGCAACCGTCTGTGGTGGCGGTCGATACGATGGGTTAGTCGAGGAATTAGGTGGTATTCCGACGCCAGCCGTGGGCTGGGCAATTGGTCTAGAACGGCTGATCATCCTACTGCAACAACTTTCCCAAGCCCCCCGGAAGAGACTGGATTTTTATGTAGTATCGAGAGGTGAACTGGCTGAGGCACAATCGCTAAAGCTGGCTCAACAGTTGCGTCAAGCTGGATTTAGCGTTGAGTTAGACCTCAGCGGTAGCGCTTTTAAAAAACAATTTGCACGAGCAGACCGCAGCGGTGCTGTAGCTTGCTTGATTTTGGGAGATGAGGAAGCTCAAAATCAAACCGTCAAGCTGAAGTGGATGGCGTCGAAAGAACAAAGCGCGATCGCACAAGCTGACTTGTGGGAAAAAGCCGACGAGCTACGACACCACATCGAGAGTCTCAAGTGAAACGATGGATCGATCGTTAGTTGTTAGTTAGCGAGCTTCTAAGCAGACATTAAACTTAAGAGATTAATTGGCAATAGGGACGATGAGACTCTAGACGGCAACACTGTCAGCAGTCCAAACTAATGGCTAATAGAAAAATCGCTAATAAAAAAATCGCTAACAACTATGGAATATTGGGAATTTCTACTCCAGAAAGAGGGCGAGCGCTCTTGGCGACCGATCAAACTGCCCAAGATGGAAATCGATGCCGGTCGATATCGAGTCGTCAGCCATTCATCTCGGCTCAACACAGATGTAGAAATTTGCGTAACTCATACTAGCACCGATGAAGTCCCACCGAAGCGGCGCTCTCAAAAGCGATCGCGCCGTACCAATCAGGAAGGGTTAATGGTGGTTATTCCCTTCACCTACCTCAAGCCAGGTTCGTGGGAACTTCGCTGCTGTGGCGATATTATGTCCGATTTTCTGGGGAAATCCTGGCAACACTCAGTTCAACTGAATGTTGTGTCACAAGCGACAGCCGCAATACCAGAGGGTGAAGAGGGGCCACCAGTGGTCGATGTGACGGCAACAGAAGCTCAGGAGAGCGTCAGCGAACCCTTATCCTTCAGTTCATCTCCCGAAGGCGCGATCGAACTCCCCTCGAC
>DATNPC010000696.1:0-15285 GCA_036703375.1 Allocoleopsis sp. | reverse complement strand
GTGGTCTGAATATTTTGACGACCGGGTGGTAACTCATCAATCTGACTTACATCCAAATCTCCATGCAACGTCAGTGCCAGAGTTCTAGGAATTGGTGTTGCTGTCATCGTCAGGACGTGTGGAGACTGACCCTTTTGCTGCAAACGCGCCCGTTGCTGCACGCCGAACCGATGTTGTTCGTCGATGACGACTAAACCCAATCGTTGGAAGTTTACAGGGTCTTGAATTAAGGCATGAGTGCCGACCAAAAGCGGGAGTTCGCCAGTTTCTAGTTGAGCATGGATTTCGCGCCGCTTTTTCGTCGTGGTAGAACCCGTCAGCAGTTCTACTGGCAGATGTAGGAGGTTGAACCAACTCACTAGCTTGCGATAATGCTGTTCTGCCAAGACTTCGGTCGGAGCCATCAGTGCTGCTTGATAACCGGATTGGATGGCGGCAAGAATAGAGACAACGGCAACAACCGTTTTCCCAGAACCCACATCTCCTTGCACCAAGCGATTCATGGGTGTTTGCTGCTGTAAGTCGTTGAGAATCTCGTTCAGGACTCGCTTTTGGGCATGGGTCAGCTCAAAGGGGAGTAGCTGATAGAAGCGATCGATCAGTTGGCCAGTCGGAGCGAGGACGGCACTCTGTTCCTGTCGTTTTTGAGCTTGACGGCGTTGGAGAAATCCTAACTGCAAATAGAAAAACTCATCAAAGACTAAGCGGCGTCGGGCAGCGGCGAGGGTGTCGCTATCGGGAGGAAAATGGATATTTGCGATCGCATCGCTCACTGCCATCAATCCATACTGCTTGAGTAGCACCTTTGGTAGTGGGTCTTTGAGTTGAGAAGCATAAGGCAGTGCAGCAATAACCGCCTGTCTAACCAAATCCGCTGGCACTCCTTCTGTTAAAGGATAAACCGGCACAACTCGACCGATCTTCATGGAGTCAATGCTACCGCCAGAATGGTCTAAAACTTCCAGTTCCGGGTCTTCCAGGGTCACACCATACTTATTCTTCTTCACCAAACCCGATGCGGCAACCACTGTTCCAGGTGGATACCGACGCTTTTGCTGTTCCTGCCAACCTCGACCGTTGTAGCGGGTACCTGCAAAAAAACGATTGAGTTTAATCTGACCTGTAGAATCTTGTAGTATTAGCTCGAAAATCGTTAATTTCTTGTTTTTAGGGCTAGTAAAGCAGTTACAGCGCTTCACCGTCCCTACAATAGTTACGGTTTCGCCAGCTTCCAGATTCCGAATATTGACCTGACGGGCATAATCAATATGGTCGCGGGGATAGTAATAGAGCATATCCCGTACTGTGATTAAACCGAGACGTGCTAAATATCCACTTTTCCTAATCCCCACTTCCTCTAACTCAGATAGGGGTTTGTCCAGACTCAGGTGGCGATTCGCCTTGAGCTGACTATTCGATTGAACCAGAGGAGTGGTTCGAGGGGTTTTGGCTTTAGGCGTCTCCGAACGGGTAGAAGTGCCGATGTTAGAAGCGTCAGCAGTGACACCTTCTGCACTGCGGCGTTGAATTTCTTGCTGTAGCTGGTATAGGAATCGGCGAGTATGGGCGACCAAATGTTGCCGCTCAGAAAAAGTCATTTGAGAATAACGAGCAAACTTAGCTGCTATGTCCTGCCACAGGCGTCGCTCAGTTGCCATCAAGCCGTTGGGAGTTTTGCCCAAACTGAGGCAGAGAAACTCGCTAAAGCGGTACTGGTTGCCCACCAAGTCAGTAAAGCCCTTCTCAGCTTCTACGGAAAGGGCTTTTTGCAATCGTACCCAATCTAGTAACTCTGTTTCCACAACTTACCCCTGTAGAAGTTGTTAGCTGTTAATTATTAGACACTACTACCAGCGAACCAAGCGTTATTCTTTATTGAGCAGACCCCTAACAACTAACAACTAACAACCAATCACTAATCTTCAAACCAACTCGATCTCCATGCGGCTTCAGCTTGAGCCACAGAGCGCTCTGTCTGTCTTTTCTGATGTTCTTGCTGGAGCTTGCGCCTTTTGGTAGAAAGGTTGCGAATCTGATTGCGTAACGTCAGCAAGGCAGGATCGGCAAACTCAATTTCTGACAAGCGCAAGTTAATGGCAACAACGCGTGTCAGGGTTGAGTTATCTGAATCCTCCTCACTGTCCGTTTCCATCAACAAATTTAAGAGATTGGGCGAGCCAGACGTTGGTTCGCTAGATGCCTCAACTTTAGCTGCTGCTTCTAGAATGGCAGCTGGTAACTTATTGGGAATGATGCCGGTTTTGTGCAAGAGGCGATTGGCATCCAGAGAAAGCTTTTGCAGGGTTTTCCCGATCGCTTCCTCCACTTGTTCCTGCCACTTTGCCAGTTGCTCTGATTGACTCAGCGGCTTATTCGTGCCTCCAGACTTTTGAGAAGTATCGAGTGGAGCCTCTAAAACGATCGCTAGCTCGGAAGCTGCGAGTAAAGGTTCTTCTGTGTCTTCCTCAGATTGCTCGTTGTCGATTGGCAATTCTTCTGCGTCCGGATCGGGTTCGTCCATCGCCTCTGTTGTGTCTGAATTACTCGCTCCCTCTAAATGTGAGAGCAATTGTTCTTGAGCCTTTCCTCCCAACTGCCGCAATGATTGCTGTAACTGTTGCCGTTGATTAAAAGACAAACCCAAAAAAGACTCAGGATACCCGTGAGTACAAACCTGATAACCGGCCAAAATTAACTGTTGCCGTACAGCTTGCCCCAATAAGTTGAGATATTGGGAGTAAGTGCTACGAAATTCTGCCGCCAAAAGAGCGATCGATTCCTCCAGCGCGGCTAAATCCTGTTCAATTCGCTCAACTGCTCTCGCCATAGTGTTTCACGCCTATCCAGTTGGAGAAGATTAGCTTGTCAACTCCTCCTACAGAATAACGACTCTAAACAAAGACAGGTCACCCGGTTCGGATGACCTATCCTTATTACGAGTTCGCCGTAATCAAATATCCTTTATTTACCACCCATCTGGGCTGCAACTTCATCAGCAAAGTTGGCTTCTTCCTTTTCAATGCCTTCACCGAGAACGTAGCGAGTAAAGCGACGCACCTGGATATTTTCACCCAGAAGTGCAATGCTTTGCTTCACCAACTCTTCTACAGAGATGCTTTGATCGCGAATGTAAGGTTGATCCATCAACGATAGTTCCTTCAGGCGCTTTTCAATTCGACCCTGAACGATCTTCTCTTTGATGTTATCGGGCTTGCCAGCTAGGTCATCCCGGCCCATTTCAATGTCTTTTTCTTTCTGGGCAACGTCTTGAGGGATGTCCTCGACTCTCACGTACTCGACGTTCGGGCAAGCTGCAACTTGCATCGCAATGTTCCGTACCAAATCTTGGAACTCCTCGCGGCGAGCCACAAAGTCTGTCTCGCAGTTGACTTCAACGAGTACACCTACACGCCCGCCCGTGTGGATATAGCTGCCCACAAGGCCTTCTGCTGCGACGCGACCTGATTTTTTCTCGGCTGAGGTGATGCCTTTTTGCCGCAGCCACTCAGTAGCTTTGGTCAAGTCTCCCCCGTTCTCGGCGAGAGCCTTTTTGCAATCCATCATGCCAGCGCCGGTTTTGTCACGTAGCTCTTTGACGAGTTTTGCTGAAATTTCCGCCATCTTGCCTTTGTTCCTACTCTATGACCTTAGATTACACGCTAATTATTCTTCGCTTTCCTCGTCATCTTCTGCCGCATACGAATCGATGTCGTCGGTTTCTTCTTCGTCTTCCTCGTCAACATCGTCCATTGCGCCTTCATAGTCCTCGTAGTCCTCTTCGGCTTCGAGCTGACCGTGACGCCCTTCGTAGATTGCATCAGCTAACTTACCAACTATTAGCTTAATCGACCGGATGGCATCATCATTAGCGGGAATTGGGATATCGACCAAATCGGGATCGCAGTTGGTATCTAGCATCGACACAACGGTTAGTCCGAGTTTCTCGCACTCTAGAATCGCGTTGTACTCGCGTCGCTGGTCTACGATCACGACAATATCTGGTACCTTCCGCATCAGTTTGATACCGCCCAGATACTTCTGAAGCTTGGCTAATTCGCGGCGTAGCGACGATGCTTCTTTTTTCGGCAGGAGATCGAGTGCGCCGCTTTCTTCCCGACGCTCTAATTCCTTTAACCGCTCTACCCGCGTCTTAATCGTTTCCCAGTTAGTGAGCATTCCACCCAACCAGCGTTGGTTGACGTAGTAAGCCCCACACCGACTGGCCTCTTGGGCAATAATTCCAGCAGCTTGCCGTTTCGTGCCAACGAAAAGAAATTTCTTACCCTGTTCGGCGGCAGTCCGCATATAGCTGTAGGCTCCTTCCATCAGCTGGGCTGTCTGCACCAAGTCAATGATGTGAACGCCATTGCGGGAAGTGTAGATGTACTGGTCCATCTTGGGATTCCACCGACGGGTCTGGTGACCAAAGTGAACCCCTGACTCCAGCATTTGAGCCAATGAAACGACTGGCATAATTATTTAACTCCTAATTCGGGTTTATCCTCCACCCAGGCGTATTTCGTAAGGTGTCATTACCTTAGAAACACCCGAACTCCCGGATGTGTGAATTTAGACAACCCTCCTAAGGTAACACGTTATGGTCACTTTTGAGTCGAACAACGTTAGTCTGGTAAACCGAAAACGCTGGTCTGGATAACCAGAGTCAAGCTCTATTGAGCTAATGCTTCATGTTGTGTCATCGCACCTACGACCCAGTAAGCGATCGCGTTCCGGATTAGCACCGTTTCTCAGCCAAGAGATAATAGTTCGATACTTTACTCCTGAAAGTACGTAGATTGACGTCTCAAAGTAAAGCTTAAACAATGGGCATCAAGTCTATTTAGCTTTGCGGTTCTTTCTAGACCTTAATCAAGGTGGTAAGGATGATTGTGCTGCCTGACGTTGCGGTTCATTCTCAGCTCTATTCCAGCGTTAATTCTCTGGTGTATCGCGGTATCAAGGTGTCAGATCGCACGCCCGTTATTCTCAAAGTTCTCAAAGAGGACTATCCTACAGCATCGGAACTCACTCGCTACAGGCAGGAATATGACATTACCCGATCGCTCAACCTGGAAGGCGTAATCAAGGCATATCATCAGCAGGACTATCAGCGCACGCTGATTATTCTTTTAGAGGATTTCGGTGGAGAGTCTCTGGAACGGTGGATACAGCAGCGCCCACAGTTCTGCCCAATGCCCTTATCTGATTTTCTCCCTCTTGCGATCGATCTAACAGACATTCTGGGCAGGATTCATTCTGCTGGTGTCATTCATAAAGATATCAATCCTGGCAATATTGTCCTCAATCCAGATACTAGGGTTGTTAAATTTATTGACTTCGGGATCGCCACTCGATTTAATCGCACCAATCCAGCCTTCAAAAGCCCCTATGCTTTAGAAGGAACTCTTGCCTACCTGTCTCCAGAGCAAACCGGACGGATGAACCGTTTGCTTGACTATCGTACTGACTTTTACTCGCTTGGCGTCACGTTCTACGAACTGCTGACTGGACAGTTACCGTTTCGCACAACAGACATCCTTGAACTCGTCCATTGTCATCTTGCCAAACTACCTGTTCCGCCGCACGAACTGAATGCAGCAATTCCTAAAGCTGTTTCAGACATTGTTTTGAAATTAATGGCAAAGAATGCGGAGGATCGCTATCAGAGTGCTTGGGGCATTAAAGCAGATTTAGAACGCTGTGCCGATCAATTTGCAGAAAACAATTACGTTGATAGTATTCAACTAGGTCTGCAAGATGTTTCAAGTCAGTTCCAAATTTCCCAAAAGCTGTATGGGCGCGAAGTAGAGATTGAAGCATTATTAGCGGCATTTGATAGAGTAGCCGGACTAGGAAATGCAGAAAATTCTCAATTCAAAGTTGGAATGATGCTAGTGTCTGGTTATGCTGGTATTGGCAAATCAGCATTAGTGCAGGAACTTTACAAACCGATCGCGGCGAAGCGTGCCTATTTTATCTCCGGCAAATTCGATCAATTCCAACGCAATATTCCCTACAGCGCTATTGTGTCTGCCCTACAAAAATTGGTACAACAACTACTGACTGAACCTGATGAACAGGTGCAACAGTGGCGATCGCGCTTGCTCACAGCATTGGGTAACAACGGACAACTCATTGTTGATGTCATTCCAGAGATTGAGTTAATTATTGGCAAGCAGTCACCCGCACCGGAAGTTGGGGTAACGGAAGCTAAAAATCGCTTCAATAGAGTTTTTGGGCAGTTCATTCGGGTATTTTGTTCTGAAAAAAATCCACTTGTAGTCTTCTTAGATGATTTGCAGTGGATTGACTCTGCCACGCTGAAGTTAATCGAACTGATGCTGCTGGATGAGCAAACTCAATTTCTATTTTTGATTGGAGCCTATCGAGACAATGAAGTTACTCCAACCCATCCACTAGCGTTGGCAGTAGAAAACTTGCGAAAGCAAGGGGCAGTGCTTCAGGAAATTTTTCTAGCACCCCTAACGCTGGAGCCACTGAATCAGTTGATTGCCGAGACGTTGCACCAGAATGCTGACGCTGTTTGTTCCCTAGCCCAATTAGTGTTGCGTAAAACCGAAGGCAATCCCTTCTTTGTGGGAGAATTTTTGCGATCGCTGTACAGTGAAAACCTATTGAGCTTTAGTGCAGAATACTTAAGTTGGCAGTGGGACATTGTTCAAATCCAAGCACAGAATATTACTGATAATGTGGTGGAGTTGCTGTTGGGTCAGTTGAAGAAACTCCCGGAGGTGACACAGCAACTTCTTCAATTAGCCTCATGTATCGGGTCTGAATTTGATTTAGAAACGTTGGCGATCGTGTGTAATCAATCGCCTAAAACCGTTTTTCAAAATTTATTAACAGCAGTACAAACTGGATTCATTCAACCGCTCTCTGAATTAGACGAAGACTTGTTAGTTCAGAACTATAAGTTCTTGCACGATCGCGTACAACAAGCCGCATACACCTTAATTGATCAGACGCACAAACAAGTTGTTCATTTACAAATTGGTCGTAAGCTACTGGAAAATAATTCCCTAGAGCCAATAACAGATAGGCTGTTTGAAATTGTCGATCATCTGAATCAAGGAATTGATCTGGTCACAGATCAACCCGAACGCAATAAAATTGCTAGATTAAATTTAACCGCAGGTCAAAAAGCAAAGGCAGCAACAGCCTACAACGCTGCTCTTAATTATTTCAATATAGGACTGAAATTTCTCAGCGCAGAGAGTTGGAAAAATGAGTATAACCTAACTCTTGATTTGTACTCAGAAGCAGCAACAGTGGCGTACCTGAGTGGTCACTTCAGCGAGATGGAATTATTAGTAAAAGTGGTATTAATCTTTGCTAAAACAGTGATTGACAAAGTTAAAGTTTATGATAGCAAAATTCAAGCTTGTTTGTCACAGGGGAATCCTCAAGAAGCACTAAAAATTGGATTGGAAGTATTGCAACTATTGGAAGTAAACATCGTAGAAGCCCCCAATCAGTTCGATGTTCAAAGAGGATTAGAAGAAACTGCTTTATTATTAGCTGATCGGGAAATCAAAAACTTAATTAATTTGCCGAAAATGACAGCACCAGAACCACTAGCAGCAATCTATATCTTATCGAGTGTTGTTGCTGCTGCTTTTATGGTGTCACCTACTTTGATGGTGTTGATTGTATGCAAAATGGTGAATTTATCAATCAACTATGGTAATGCGACCTGTTCGCCACTTAGTTATGCTGCTTACGGACTAATTTTGTGTGGAATAGTTCAAGACATTGAACTTGGCTATCAATTCGGAAAATTGAGTTTAAGTTTAACGGAAAAGTTAAATGCCAAGAAAGAGAATACTAAGGCATTGGAAGTATTAGGGACTCATGTAATCCACTGGAAAGAACATATCAAGGAAACACTACCAATTCTGATTGATGCTTATCAAAACGGAGTGGAAACTGGAGAATTTGAATTTGCTGGTTATGCTGCATATAACGTATGTTGTCACTCCTATTTTATAGGTCAGGAACTTACAGAACTAGAACAAAAAATCGCAACCTACAGTCAGGCTATCAGTCAAATCAGACGGGAAAATCCCTTCAACTGGACTGCAATATTCTGGCAAACCGTTCTTAACTTGCTAGGTCGATCTGAAAATCCATGTCGTTTAATTGGTCGTGCATACAATGAAGATCGATTACCTTTGGTGGGCGGAACGCCATCACTACCATCTGCTATTACGGCAAATGATAGACCGGGAATTCACTATTTGTATTTGAATAAACTTATATTATGTTATCTATTTGGTGAGTCTAATCAAGCTGTACAGAATGCTATTAAGGCAGAACAGTATTTAGATGGGGTAACAGCATTGATAGCTGCATCTCTATTTCATTTATATGATTCTCTAGCGCATTTAAGTGCGTTGACTAATGCTACGGAATTGCAAAAAGAAACTTGGCTAAATCGCGTTAATATCAACCAAGAAAAAATCCAAAAATGGGCGGATCATGCCCCCATGAATTATTTGCACAAATTTTATTTAGTTGAGGCAGAGAAAGCGCGAGTTTTGGGACAAATTCTAGAAGCCGAAGAGTTTTATGAACAAGCCATATCTGGTGCTTCTGAAAACGAATTTATCCAGGAAGAGGCATTAGCTTATGAGTTAGCCGCTAAGTTTTATCTAGAACGTGGTAGGACAAAGATTGCCCAAACCTATATGAAAGAGGCTCACTACTGCTATGAACGCTGGGGAGCAACTGCGAAGGTAAGAGATTTAGAAACTCGGTATCCAAAGCTATTTCCTCAGGCGTCAGCTAGAGCTGGCACGTCAATCCGCACTACTTCAGGAAATACCTCTAATCGCTCAGATATCGCTCTAGATTTAGCGACGGTGATGAAAGCATCACAAGCGATTTCGAGTGAAATCAAACTCGATCGCCTGCTCCGTTGCTTAATGCAGATTTTAATCGAGAACGCTGGCGCACAAACAGGGTTTTTGATTTTGGAAAATTCAGGAGAATGGCTGATTGAAGCTTCTTGTGAACTAGCTGATGGTGAGAGTGTTTGTTCTCCGCGAGTGCTGCAATCGCTCCCAACTAAAAATCACCTACCTGAATCAATTATCCAGTATGTGATTCGGACTCATGAATCTATAATTTTAAATGATGCAACTCGTGAAGGTAATTTCACCAACGAGCCATATATTCAGCAGAACCAACCTCAATCACTTCTTTGTTTACCGCTGTTAAATCAAAGTCAACTTGTTGGCGTATTGTATTTAGAAAATAAATTAGTAACTGGAGCATTTACACCAGATCGAACACAAGTTTTGCTTTTGCTATCAACTCAAGCAGCCATTGCCATCGAAAATGCTAGGCTCTATTCAAAACTTCAAAAGAGCGAAAGCCAAATGACTCAATTTCTGGAAGCAATTCCAGTCGGTGTTGCAGTTGTAGATAAATTGGGTCACCCTTATTACTTCAACCAGCGAGCAACTCAGCTATTGGCTAAAGATATCGATCCTTCTCTGACACTCACTGAACTTACAGAGGTTTATCAAACTTATCTAGCTGGAACCAATCAAAAATATCCTACTGAGAGAATGCCCATTATCCGAGCGTTAAAGGGCGAACGTACTAGAGTTGATGATATAGAAATTTACCACAACAACGCCATAATTCCCATTGAGGCATGGGGAACTCCAATCTTTGACGAACAGGGTAATGTGACTTATGCGATCGCTGCCTTTCAAGATATTACTGAGCGAAAACAAACCGAGCAACTGTTAGCCGATTACAATCGCACCTTAGAGCAACAGGTTGCAGAACGAACGGCAGCGTTACATAAAAGCGAAGCCGAATTGCGCGATCGAGAGCAAGAATTACGAGTGATCACAGACGCTCTACCTGTTTGTATTACCTATGTAGATGCAGACCAGCGTTATCGGTTTGCCAACCGCACCTATGAGGAATGGTTTCACCGTAGCCGAGGTGAGATTTTGGGTAAGCATATTTGCGAAAATTTGGGTGAGGCGGCTTATCAAGTTGTACAACCATACATCAATCAAGCACTGGCAGGGCAAATCACAACCTATGAGACAGAAATTCCCTGTGGGTTTGGTAAAAAATATGTCAGTAATTCCCTCATCCCTGATTTCGATGTCAATGGTCAAGTGAAAGGATACTATGGGCTAATCACAGACATCAGCGATCGCAAACGTGCCGAAGAAGCCTCGATTTTAGAAGAACGCAACCGCATGGCGCGCGAAATTCACGATACGCTGGCTCAAGCGTTTACAGGCATTTTGGTTCAAGTTGGTGCAGCCACCCAAGTGCTAACAGATGATTTGGAAGCAACACAGGCACATCTGGAGATGATCGATGAATTGGCAAGAATCGGGCTGACTGAGGCTCGGCGATCGGTCACAGCACTCCGCCCTCAGTTGTTAGAGGAAGGCGATTTATCTAGCGCCCTCAATCGCCTCGTGACGCAAATGCGATCTGCTACCGATGATACTGCTTTGATTTACGAAATTCAGGGTACAGCCTATCCTTTACCTGCCGAAGTGGAGAATAACTTATTGCGAATTGGGCAGGAAGCCTTGACAAATGCAATTAAGTATGCAAAAGCTGACGAGATTCGCCTTGAGTTAGTCTATGGAGATGCACAAACTACATTGTGCATCAAAGACAATGGACAGGGCTTTGGTGTAGGTAACATTCCCTCTGTTGGCGGATTTGGATTGTTGGGAATGAGCGAACGGGCAGAGCGAATTGGAGCGCAATTGAGAATTGAAAGCCAACTAGGACAAGGAACCGAAATTATTGTCATTGTCAATCGAGGGTAAGAACCATGCTCGGCCAATCCACTACAATTCGCGTTTTAATTGTTGACGATCACTCCATTGTGAGACAAGGATTGGCAACCATCATTAACCGCGATCCAGAAATGACGGTAATTGCTCAAGCAGAAGATGGACAACAGGCGATCGCTTGCTTTGGCGAACATCAACCGGATGTGACGTTGATGGATTTGCGAATGCCGCAGATGGGAGGAGTTGAAGCCATTACTGCGATTTGTGCCCAATTTAAACCTGCCCGAATTGTGGTGCTAACGACCTATGATGGCGATGAAGATATCTATCGCGGATTGCAGGCAGGCGCGAAAGGCTATCTGCTCAAGGATGCAAAACCAAACGAACTTCTCAATGCCATTCGCATGGTTAATCGCGGTCAGCAGTACATTCCGCCAGAGGTAGGGGCGAAGCTGGTGCAGCGAATGAGTAACCCAGAACTGAGCGAACGAGAACTAGAGGTACTCCGTTTAATGGCGCAAGGAATGAGTAATTCAGATATTGCAACTGCTCTAACTATTGGAGAAAGCACTGTCAAATCTCATGTCAATCGCATTTTCAGTAAATTAGGAGTCAGCGATCGCACTCAAGCCGTGATTGTTGCGGTCAAACGAGGCATTGTCAGTTTGTAGGCTGTGCTTTCGGCTGAATTTGAATTCCAACTTTAGTTGGAGTTAGTCTTCCATTGTGAGATGGGTTATGCGATCGTCCATTGGAATAAATAAAAGTACCAACTATGAGTGGACGACAAACCAAAGCCAATTTCCTATATTGAATTCATGCAAACATACATAGCAACTTCATTGCAAGATTCAAGTTTGCTGAATACAGATGGCACACAGAGGAATGTAGGCGTAGTCTAACCCAGGTATCACTTGCGGTAAACATACTTCTCCTCAGAAACACCTGTTAATTATTTATCCCACCTTCAACCCAGGAGCGCCAACAGAGTTGATGGCAGCCATTATCGCTGCAAATAATGACTTGCTTTGATCCTCAATCCCACAATTAATTAGAGGTAAAAGGATGAACACCGAATTCAGTAAAAGCAAAGTTGCAATTGTCAGCCAGGGCGAAGACCTCAATTGGTTCGATACAATGCCTGGTGAGCAAATGGCTATCCGCGTGCACAGCAGAGATGTCGGCGGGGCTTTCACAATCATCGAAGCGCGTGTCCCACCGTTTTCAGGCCCGCCACTTCACTATCACAAAGATAGGGAGGAGATATTTGAAGTACTGGAAGGCAGATTTCGCTTCCACTGTGCAGGCGAAGAGTTCGAGGCCGGGCCAGGAACATCGGTTGTTGTGCCCCGTAACAGCGTGCATGGATGGGTGAATCTCGGGCCGGGAGCAGCTCGGTTGCTTTTCACCTTCGTACCTGGCGATATTGACGAATTCTTCCCCCAAATAGGTCAAACGCCGCCCGAAGGTTGGACGGAGCTTGCATCTGAGCACGACACTTGGATTGTCGGAGCTCCCCTGTCTGTCAAATAAAGATGAGTAGCATTCACTTGGACAGTAAGTTGACGACCCGCCAAAGGCGGCGCTTCGCGAACGCCCCATTGCACTTGATTTAGCAAGGACAAAACCAATGAACTCACATTTTTGGTTTTATCGCTCATACAGTTCTGTCCACAGACGAAGTTGTAGCAGCATTCATCATGAAAAAACTCGAAGGAAAAGTGGCTCTTGTCACGGGCGGCAACAGCGGTATCGGTCTTACCACTGCCAAGCACTTTGTTGCTGAAGGCGCGTATGTTTTCATTACGGGGCGTCGCCAAGCTGAACTAGACGCTGCCGTAAATGAGATCGGCAAAAATGTCATGGGTGTTCAGAGTGATGTCTCCAAACTGGCGGATCTAGATCGTCTGTTTGCCACAATCCAGCAAGCGCAAGGACACCTTGATGTTGTGTTTGCCAATGCTGGTGTTGGTGAATTCGTTCCCCTCGGCTCCATCACCGAGGAACACTTTGATACAACGTTCAATATCAACGTGAAAGGGCTGCTATTTACCGTGCAGAAGGCACTGCCTCTGTTGTCCGAAGGGGCTTCCATTATCCTGAACGCCTCCGTCGCTTCAATCTCAGGTATTCCAGCCCTCAGTGTCTACAGCGCAACTAAAGCTGCTGTGCGATCGTTTGCTCGTTCTTGGATACTCGACCTGAAAGATCATCAGGTGCGAGTGAACGCCATTAGCCCTGGCGTAGTTCCGACTCCTAGTTACTATCGCCTGGGCTTGAGTGACGAGCAGTTTCCAGTTAATGCTATTCCATTGGGACGAGTCGGTACGACGGATGATATTGCGAAAGCAGTCGTTTTTCTGGCGTCTGATGACAGCAGTTTTGTCAATGGGATTGAACTGTTTGTGGATGGTGGGATGGCGCAGATTTGACGTGCCTGTAAAGCGATCGCCCAGAAGAAGACCTGTGTTGAGCAAAAAAACGCAAGAGGGTGGACGTTATCTGAAGCCACCAATTCATAGATAAGGAGACTCTACCGCTAGAGCCTGTAGAACCACAAAACAACGTTTAGCAAAACAGGAGAATATTGAATTCATGCAAACACCAATAGCAAATCAGTTACAAAATTCAAGTTTGCTGGATACGAGATATTGCATATCAAAGCTTTGCTACTAACCCTAATAATTTTAAGGAGATAAATCATGACTCAGAGAACATGGCTGATTACTGGTGCTTCACGGGGCTTTGGTGCCGAGATTGCGAAAGCAGTTTTGGCGGCTGGTGACCGAGTAATTGCCACCGCCCGCAATCAGGCTGATTTGCAACAGTTTGACACCAACAAAGACGTATTAATACTGAGCATGGATGTCACCGATGAGGCTCAGGTAAAAGCAGCGATCGCCACCAGTATAGAAAAATTTGGACAGATCGATGTGCTGGTCAATAATGCTGGATTCGGCTTGCTAGGAGCAATCGAAGAGTGCAGCACTGAAGAGGTTGAGAGCGTTTATCACACCAATGTCTTCGGGTTACTAAATGTCACCCGTGCTGTGCTACCCAGTATGCGTCAACACCGCTCTGGACACATCATTAATTTATCGTCTATCGGTGGCTATCGCTCCTACCCAGGATGGGGGATTTATGGCTCGACCAAGTTTGCCGTCGAAGGGATTACCGAAGCCCTACATTACGAGCTAGCTCCGTTGGGCATTCACGCTACGGTGGTTGAGCCAGGATTTTTCCGTACCAATTTTCTTGATGACAGTTCACTGCGTCAGACTAAAGTACAAATCCCTGATTATGCTGAAACGGTGGGTAAAACCCGCGACATGGCAGTTGAACGTAACTATCAGCAACCAGGAGATCCTATCAAACTCGCCCAAGCCATTCTTGAGATTGTCAACACAGACAAACCGCCCCTACGCTTACCTCTGGGTTCGGATACGCTTCAAGCAATAGCCCAGAAGAACGCCTACGTTGAGCAAGAGACAGCAAAATGGCGGACTCTATCTGAGTCCACCAATTACAGATAAGAAGTTGGAACATGGAGCTATCACCGACGATGCACGCACTGATTGTAGATGATTTTCAAACTGCGACATTTCGTAGAGCCGAAATTCCCCGACCGCAACCCACTACCCATCAAGTCTTAGTGCGGATCAAAGCGAGTGGTGTCAACCCACTCGATAGCAAAATCCGCACAGGTAAAGCTCCCCATGCCAAACCAGTCCTTCCTGCTGTGCTAGGAACTGATCTAGCTGGGATTGTTGAAGCGGTTGGACAAGATGTTACTGCCTTTCAGGTTGGGGATGAAGTGTATGGAATGACGGGCGGAGTCGGCGGATTGCAAGGTTCACTGGCTGAGTTTGCTGCCGTTGATGCCGATTTACTCGCGAAAAAACCAACCAACCTCACCTTCCGGGAAGCCGCTACCTTACCCCTGGTATTTTTGACCGCGTGGGAAGGACTCATCGATCGAGCGAATGTCCGCGAGGGACAGAAAGTCCTGATACTGGGTGGTTCTGGTGGCGTAGGGCATGTGGCTGTGCAGATTGCCAGAGCACGGGGTGCCAAAGTATTTGCAACGGCTTCCGCAGCAAAACATGAGATGGTGCAACAACTGGGTGCCGTACCCATCGACTATCGCAGTACATCGATCGCGCAGATTGTAGAAACGTTTACGAATGGTCAAGGCTTTGATGTGGTCTACGACTCGGTGGGTGGCTCCACGTTGGATGATGCGTTTCAAGCCGTCCGCAATTATGGTCACGTCGTAAGTAACTACGGTTGGGGAAGTCATTCCCTGTTGCCCCTCTCACGCAAGGCTGCAACGTACTCAGGTGTGTTCGTGCTTCTGCCCCTATTGACTGGTGAAGGTCGTGCTCATCATGGCGAGATTCTGCGTCAGGCAACCCAATTAGCAGAAGCCAATCAGTTGCGTCCCGTTGTTGACCCTCGCCAGTTCACTTTAGAGACGGCA
>DATNPC010000695.1:0-2263 GCA_036703375.1 Allocoleopsis sp. | reverse complement strand
GTCCGGCAAACGTGACAATCGCAGACAGCAACCCTCCAATCCAAAGGGCAAACCAGGCAATTTGAACTTCATGCAGGTTCCAGATGAGGAGACTAGCTGCCGATAACATTAACGCGATCGCAAAACTAATCCAAGTAAAGGGAACGGGATGCAGTCTTTCAAAGCTCTTTTGAGCAATCACCGTATAAAGAGCATACACAATCCCGGACGCAATCCCCAGGATGATGCCCAGCGAACTATTACCCTCGATCGTTGTGTGAGTATGGGGCATCGTTAGCGAACTGCCCAGCAATACCAATCCCATCACACCCCAACGAAACAGAGTAGGGCGATTTCCAAACAACTTCCAGGAAAATAGTGCCGTGAAAACGGGATAGGTAAAGAACAACGTCATGGCAATGCCTGTCGGGATTAGCCCGATGGAAACATAAAGCAGTGCTAAGTACAGAAACATGAGAAACCCACATCCAACCGATTGCAGCAGGAGTGGGCGTTGTTCTAAATGCCTTAACTGTCCAATATCTTTCCAGGTTGGAGGATAGAGCTTTGGTGCTAGGAATGCCATTAGCGGAACAACCAATAGCATCCGCATGAACATCAATAGGAATGAGTTCTGCAACGTAGGTGTCACGAAACCACCAGTTTGGAAGAGTCCTAGAATTGTGTATTCATTGAACAGGACTCTGACAATGACGTTTTGGAAGCAGAAAAAGACAGACGCCAGCAGAACGATGAGAAAACCAAGCACCCTTGATATTTGTCCACGAAGTACAGTCTGATTTTATCGAGGGATGAAGGGGAGACAGGGAGACAGGGAGACAGGGAGACAGGGAGACGGGGAGATGGTTGTAATTAACGTTATTGGGGCAGCTTACCCAAAATCTCCTTGCCAACCCAGCTAACTCGTTTCTCAACACCGACACCGTCTTCACTCGTTCCTCCCTCATAGGAACCTGTCCGTGATTGAATCACGATATAGTACAAGTCTTCATCTGAGTTGTTCCGCCAGCAGCGCTCACCGTCGCAATCCACCCGAACTACCGTTCCCTCACCTACTGGAAATATCGTATCGTCTACCTGGAACTCGCCCTTGCCTTGGATGAAAATGTAAATCTCCTCATTCAGGCGGTGCTTGTGGTAGAACGGAAGCGACTGTCCCGGTGCCAGTTTATTAAAGGAAATTTCGGCACTGGTGAGATTCAACAATTGCTTCAAAAACAGCTTGCCTGTAACCTCGCGGTTGGCTTTCGGTAGCTCAATGGTGAATCGATCTAAGCCTGAAAATGAGCCAAGGTCAACAACGGCAAAGTGTTGCCCAGTTTGGGCTTCGAGTGTGGGTTGAGCCATAATCATAATTAAATCAATTAACTTGTAAATTGCAAGTTAAAAGTAACTGTATCAAGCTAGCTTTTAAAATGCAAGTAAGGATTAGAACGGTTTATGGTTGTGGAGATGACACCAGAACGACGATCGCATTGCCCGATCGCTTGTACGTTAGATTTGATTGGCGATCGCTGGACGCTGCTGATTATTCGGGATATGCTGTTTTTCCGAAAGCAGCGGTTTGAGGAGTTTTTGGAATCACCGGAGGGGATTTCGACCAATATTTTGACCAGCCGCCTCAAGTCTCTAGAGCAGCTGGGCTTAGTGGAAAAGCAGCCCTACAGCAACCATTCACGTCGGATGAATTATCAATTGACCGAGCAAGGACAGAGTCTGCGTCCAGTACTGAAGGCAATGATTAAGTGGGGACTAGAAAACATTCCCGAAACAAGAATTGCTCAAACAAATCGTGAATCCGAAATTTAGCAGAGTGTCGTCAGTCGATTCAGAAGCCGCTCCATGCCCACCCCAAAATTACCTATCTCCTCTCCTATATACCTCTGTGTTCTCTGTGCCCTCTGTGGTTAGTTTTCAATCTGCCGCTCGCACACTAGAACTGTACCCCGTTCTCCTCGCGTAATCCGCAATTCTTCATCAAGATAAAGCAGTTCGAGTTTACCCTTAAGCGACCTCTGCATTTTGAACGAAACTCGCCCTGTTTGACCATCCATTCCTTGAGGTGGGACAATTCCGAACATCATCCTCAAGAAAGCAGTCATCAGTATTTCCTTTAGACCTTTTCGTGCAGGTTTAGACTGCTCGCCAAATATCTTTCTCCACGCTTCCATCTCATTTTGATTCTTGGGTGCCAGTTCTCCACCTGTAAACTGCACTTGTAGAATCTTGTCATCAGCAGGTCCGCAAATCCCCAAATTGCGAA
>DATNPC010000694.1:0-2105 GCA_036703375.1 Allocoleopsis sp. | reverse complement strand
GCAGGCAGCTTTTTAAGTGCGTTGTTCGGATTATTTTACATTGGGGTAATTGATTCGAGCTTTGATGCTTATCAGTCAGGCTTTGGATTGGGAAACTGGCAGTGGTTCTTGTTGCCTCTGAGCGATCGAGCAGCGCTGGTTTGCGCTTGGACGCTCATCACGTTAAGCATAGGAACCTACTGGATTTGGCAAGCCGCGAATCGTCTTTTCCGTAACCCAAGCACTACGCTGCTGAGCAAGCAACAGAGTTACTGGTTAGTGGGGAGCATCCAGGTGTGGCTTTTGGGGTTTGCGGTACCAGAACTGCCCGCTGTTGCTTCAGATGTGAGGTTCTTTATCGGTAGTTGTTGTCTATTTATTTTGAATCCTATGGGGTTTTTGATGCTGAGCATGGCTTTGTCTCCTCACCGTCAAGCCTGCACTGAATGGGTTCGCTATCGCCATCAAAACCGTTCTACTCAAAAGGGTTGGGTCAAACGCTCCTTGGTGCAGGATTTGGTTTCGGGTGAAAAAAGTTCTGCTTTAGTTGCGATCGCAATTAACCTACTCATTACAACGGCTATTTGGGTACCTTGGATTTTGCTGTGGCATGAGGAGCCTTTGCACACCACGCTTAAAACTCAACAAATGCTCTTGGGTTGGCTCTTGACCATGAATTCAATATTGCTCTATGCCGCTTTGATCGAACTCATGCTGTTCGTGAAGGCATTGAAGTGGGTAGTTGGGATAGCTGCCACTGGTGTAGCGTTGCTAGTCTTGCAGTTGGTTCTCGCCAGCGTACTGGGAATGGTGCCATTGAACATGCCGTTACTCTGGGTATTGTCACCCGTGCCCGTCATTGCTGTTGCCTTTGCCCCCACGACAACGATTTTTCTGGCTTGGCTGGCTCAAGTGGCTATCCTAGGAGTATTCACTCTTGGACTCGTGCGACAACTCCGAAAGGCTGGGGAGTCTTCCTCGAAAGCTCTGTTGGCAGGACGTTAACTTTTAGGCATAGAGGAGTCTGAACTAGGAAGCTTCAACCAACTCAAACTCAACGTTTTTTAATCGAGACAACAGCCATGACCATACCTTGGATCGACCAACTCGGTGAATGGAATCCCCAACTCGTTCGAGAAATTAAAGGGCGTTTTAAGCCCCGCAATATTTCGATCGCTGTAGCAACGTCTCTCGTAGGTCAGTTACTCGTGCTGATGAGTTTCGCGAGTCAGCTACCCGCTACTGATGAGGGACGTAGGGTTGTTCAAGAAACGATTTATAACCGATATTGCACGGGCGTTCGCCAAGAGTATTCTTCTTTACTCACCTGTATCTCCGATAACTTGGGAGGTTTTGTCATTAATTGGCAGTTGTGGTGGAAAGATGTGTTTGCCTGGTTGAGCATCATCAGCATCTTTATCCTTCTGCTAGTCGGCGTCTATATGCTAATTAGCGACCTCTCGAAAGAAGAACAACGAGGCACGCTAAACTTTATTCGCCTCTCTCCTCAGTCCAGCTCAACTATTTTGCTGGGCAAAATGCTAGGAGTGCCAGTTCTGCTTTATCTGGTAGGTCTTTTGGCTTTGCCGTTGCATTTAGTAGCGGGACTAGCTGGTCAGATTTCTCTGAGCGTAATTCTCGGCTTTTATGCGGTTCTTGCTGCTAGTTGTTTGTTCTTCTACAGTTTGGCATTACTGCTTGGCTTAGCGATCGCTCATCGCTTAGGAGGATTTCAATCCTGGTTGGGTAGCGGTGTGGTTTTGATGTTTCTATGGGTCACAACCGCAATGACGCTCAATTCTGGAAATATCGTCACTCATTATCCCGCAGACTGGGTAACGCTGTTTAGTCCGGTCGTAGTTCTCGATTACCTGCCACTTGAAACCAACGTTCTCAGTAACACGTCTAGTTATGACCTGCAAGCTTTGAAATGGTACTATCTCCCAGTGGGCGCTAGTGCTTGGAGTGCGATTGGCTTCATGCTCCTGAACTATGGCGTATGGACTTATTGGGTTTGGCAAGGTTTGAAGCGTTGCTTCCACAACCCCACGGCGACTTTACTCGGTAAGCAACAGAGTTACTGGTTAACCGCTACGTTTGAAGCAGTGATTCTGGGATTTGCTCTC
>DATNPC010000693.1:0-7066 GCA_036703375.1 Allocoleopsis sp. | reverse complement strand
GATTGGCTGATGCTGAGGCATACTCAGAGGAAATTGAAGGAGCCATAATTTAAGAGAAGAGAATCAACTAAAATGTCTAAAGAATTATTGGATTTGATGAAACAAGCAGATGCTCTAACACCTGATGAGCAATTGCAGCTTATTGCCCACTTAACAAAAAAACTACGACGTTGCGAGATTAAACGGAAGCCACGCCGTAATGTGATGGAATTTATGGGAATAGCACCCAACTTACTAGGTGGTATGGATGCTCAAGAATATGTCACTCGTATGAGGCGCGGCGAGTTTCCAGAGTTAGAGATTGAAGCAATGGAGTCGAGGAAAGAGAAACAAGAGTGAGTATAGCAGAACATCTACAGGGTGTAAGTAAGCTATTTCTCGATACCGCCCCTGTTATCTACTTTGTTGAACGCAATCCACAATACTTACCCTATGTCAGAGTTGTATTTGAACATATCCGTGATAGCTTACTCATAGCTGTTACCTCACCCGTAACTTTAGCCGAGTGTTTAGTACGCCCTTATCACTTGGGACAAACAGAACTGCAACAAGAATTTATTGACTTAATGACTGGTATTGAGGGCATTGAATTCGTAGAAATTGACCAAACACTAGCACTACAGGCTGCTCAAATTCGAGCTAGATACAACCTACAACTGCCTGATGCCTTTCAGATTGCTGTCGCCCTCGCAGCAGGGTGTGAGGCATTTCTGACAAATGATGTTATTTTCAGGCGAGTTACAGAATTACAAGTGCTAGTGCTAAATGATTTTGATGATGCTGGGTAAAGCTAATCGAGAAGTCAAGAACTATCTTAAAGGCTGCTCTGGAAGGTTAGGTTTGGAACTCTGGCAGTAACACTGATAAAAACCATTAAAAAAACAAATAAACAAATTGATGAATTATAAGCCGAGAGTATGTAATCTGGATTCTAGTGATACAGGTTGGAGGAATCCTAATGCAGAAGCCTTTGACGAACCCGTCAACCAATAGCTACGAATGGTTGAAGCGAGTTGTGCAAATTCTCGAAATCGTCCAAGACTTAATTGTGATTTCTCTGTGCATCGGTTTATTTGCCTTCATGGTAATCCAGTTACGAGGCATGGTCTTCTCGCTTCTGCCTCCCTTGGATTTTCCCCAAGTCACTTCAGATATCCTGTTTTTGCTGATTTTAGTTGAACTATTTCGACTGCTGATTATTTACTTACAGGAGCAACGAATTTCGATTGGGGTAGCTGTAGAAGTATCCATTGTCTCCGTTCTGCGAGAAGTGATTGTGCGGGGAGTTTTGGAAACATCTTGGATTCAGATTTTAGCGGCCTGTGCCTTCTTATTAGTTATGGCAACGCTGCTCATCGTTCGAGTTTGGCTGCCACCAACCTTTAGTGGAATTGACCCTGAAAAGCGCTTGTCGATGAGGTATAAGGTGCTTTCAACTGACAATTCATCGAAGCCAATTGACACGGCAGTTAATCTCAACGGTCAAGGTATTGCTCCTATCTTTGTTGATGGAATGAACCGAATAGGACATGAAGACTGAGGCAGGAAAACGTTGAATCCTATTGCATCGTCTATGAGAATTCTCTGGTGCGTCTCAACTTGCGGTTGCAAGCTCCTAAATTCACGGTTGAGCTAACCGCTAAATCCCACCTCTTACTACCCATCACCGATTACAGCCATGCTAGACACTAAGCCTCGCGACGTTCAATTCGCTACGATCGCGTCTGCCGATACCACTATACTGCGATCGCGTACCTGGGACAGACTCAAGTTTGAAGTCGAGTACTCGCTGCAACGCGGCACGACTGCCAATTCCTATCTCATTCAAGCCGATAAAATTGCCCTCATCGACCCCCCAGGTGAGTCCTTTACTGAGATTTTCCTCCAGGAATTGCAGCAGTGTATCGATGTATCTCAGTTGGACTACATCATTTTGGGTCACGTCAACCCGAACCGAATGGTGACTCTAAAAGCCTTGCTAGAGTTAGCGCCGCAAGTCACGTTTGTTTGCTCTAAACCCGGTGCCATTGCGTTGCAGAGTGCCTTAAGAGAACACGAAATTCAGGTTTGGGTGCCACGCGCCGAAGATACCTTAGACTTGGGTCGAACTCATCAACTCCAATTCGCCTCTATTCCCACCCCCCGCTGGCCGGATGGACTGTGTACCTATGACCCAGCTTCTCGCATCTTATTCACAGATAAGCTGTTTGGGGCTCATGTCTGTAGCGACGAAGTCTTTGATGAAAACTGGAAACGCTTAGATGAAGACCGACGCTATTACTATGACTGCCTGCACGCCGCTCAATCCCGACAGGTAGAAGTCGCGCTAGATAAACTTGCCACGTTTCCGGCTAAGTTTTACGCGCCCGGCCATGGCCCTATCGTGCGCTACAGCCTCAGCCGACTGACCCATGACTATCGGCAATGGAGTCAGCAGCAGACGACCCAAGACTTGACAGTGGCATTAATTTATGCGTCTGCTTACGGCAATACCGCGACTTTGGCGCAAGCGATCGCAAAAGGTATCACCAAGGCAGGCGTCGCTGTAGAATCAATTAACTGCGAATTCGCAGAGCCTGATGAAATTCAAGCCGTTGTGGAGAAATGTGATGGCTTTATCATCGGTTCTCCTACCTTAGGGGGACACATGCCAACCCAAGTCCAAACTGCCTTGGGCATTGTCCTCTCTACCGCCGCGAAAACGAAGTTAGCTGGCGTGTTTGGTTCCTACGGGTGGAGTGGAGAAGCGGTTGATGAGCTGGACAGTAAACTCCGCGATGCGGGTTATCGTTTAGCCTTTGAACCCATTCGGGTCAAATTCAAACCCACCGATGCCATTCTGCTACAAAGTAAAGAAGCGGGGACGGATTTTGCTCAAGCGTTGAAAAAGTCTAAGAAATCCCGCACGCCTTGGCAAGCAGTCAGCAACTCCCAAATTGACCGTACCGAACAAGCTGTAGGACGAATTGTCGGTGCTCTGTGCGTGTTAGCAGCCAAGCGAGGCGAAGCCACGAGTGCCATGCTGGCATCTTGGGTCACGCAATCGAGCTTCAATCCCCCTGGTATAACCGTTGCGGTTGCCAAAGACCGAGCTGTTGAACCCTTTACTCATACAGGCGATCGCTTTGTCCTCAATATTTTACAGGAAGGAAGAAACGTCAGACGGCACTTTCTCAAACCGTTTGCACCTGGAGAAGACCGCTTTGCTGGTTTGGATGTTCGGGAGGCTGAAAATGGCTGTCCTGTCCTGGGCGAGGCTTTGGCGTACTTGGAATGCACAGTTCATAATCGCATGGATTGCGGCGACCACTGGTTAGTTTATGCGGTTGTTGATAATGGCAAAGTGCTACAGTCTACAGGCATGACAGCCGTGCATCACCGAAAATCAGGAAGTCAATACTAAGTGGGTTCTAAGTATCTAGCATCCTCACGATTAAATATAAATCCCCCCTGCGTCAGACCCCTACATGGACTTCATTCCTGTAGAAAACGGCTGTAAGTTTGCGCCTCATCCTCGCTCCCAAATTTTCACACAGGTTTTGATTCTCTCCTACCCCTAACCGGGAACTCTAGAAACGTAACACCTTTAGAGTTAGCAACCCCGCTCTCTTTGTTAGCGGGGTTTTTTATTGGTCGCTCTCGCCCTGCCTATTTCGATACTCGCCAAATCCGGACAGTGTTGTCGTCACTGCCACTGACTATTGACTGTCCATCCGGACTAATTGCAACGGAACTCACGGCAGAGGTATGTCCGGTGAGAGTAGTGGTCAACTCACCAGCTTTCAAATTCCAAACCTTTACCGTGTTGTCCTCACTGCCACTGACTAGCGTCTTGCCATCCGGGCTAATCGCAACGGCCTTCACGCTAGAACCATGGCCGGTAAGGGTCGTTTTCAACGCACCGGCTTTGAGATCCCAAATCTTAATCGTATTATCCTTACTCCCACTGACTAGCGTCTGTCCATCCGAACTAATAGCGATAGCATTGACCTGATCGGAATGACCGTTAAGAGTGCTTTTGACAGCACCCGTTTTCACATCCCAAATCTTGATAGCGTGGTCGCTAGTCGGAAGCACCAGTGTTCCACTTCCACTGGCGACAGTTTGACCATCTGGGCTAACGGCAACAGCACTTACACCACCCGCAGGTTCGTTGAGGGTAGTTTTCAACGAATTGGTTTTTAGATCCCAAACCTTAATCGTGCCATCACTACTCCCACTGACCAGGGTTTGCCCATCCGCACTAATGGCAATAGAATTCACCCAATCGGTATGTCCAGAGAGGGTAGTTTTCAAGGCACCTGATTTTAGATCCCAAATTTTCAGATCGAGGCTGCCACTGACTAAGGTTTGCCCATCTGGGTTAATCGCGACAAAATTATTGACGGGATAACTCGGGTCAGTCAGCGTGGTTCTCAACTGACCTGTTTTTAAATCCCAAACCTTAATCGTGCTGTCGCTACTGCCACTGACTAACGTCGTTCCATCCGAGCTAATGCCCACAGAATCAACAGCGCTGGAATGACCGGTCAGAGCGGTGGCGAGTGTTACTTTCTCAGAACTATTAGTATTAGCATTAGCGTTAGTATTCGCGGGAGAGCGGGTTGCGGTGATGTGTGAAATGCCATAGCCTCCTAATCCCAGAACTAAAATAGCACCCCCCACTAGAAACGGCATTTTCAACTGACGCTTGCGTTGAGGTGAAGCGACAGATGGCAGCGATGAAGCAGGGGTTGGGGAGACTGGGGTGGGAACGGTAGCCTGTAGCGGCGATGATTGAGGTGCTAATACTTCGAGTGGAACGGCAGTGTGTGACAGTGGTAGTTGAGACGGGGGAACGACTTCGGGCGTTCGGGGAGGTTGTTGCAGCGACGTTTGAAGAGGCTCAATAACTTCGGACGAGAAGCGAGACGGTAGAGATGGCGAAAGCTTTAGGTCTTCTAACACGTCATCAACAGATTGATAACGCTGCTGGTAGTCTTCTTGCAGTAGCTTATTCAGGATATGCTCTAATTCTGGGCTGACAGGTTCCTTCAATTGCTCTTGCCAACGACCAATCCAACCATATCCTTGTTTCTTCCAGAGTTCCCAAGGGTCAATGCCAGAGAGAAGATGGAAGCATGTGACACCTAAGCTGTAGAGGTCGCTGGCTGGATACACTTCGCGATCTTCCATCTGTTCTATGGGTGCATATCCAAATGAGCCGATGCTGGTTCCCGGTCGATTGACAACGGTTGCGGTCAACTGCTTGGACGCCCCAAAATCGATTAAGACTAACTTGTCATCAAATCGGCGACGAATAATATTCTCTGGTTTGATATCGCGATGAATCACGTTGTTCTGATGAACCGATTTGAGAATAGTTAATGCATCGAGCAATACGTCTCGAATCTTTTTCTCACCAAAGGCTCCTTCTACTTCTAATTCATGCAATAAATTCCGCCCTTCGATGTACTGCTGTACCAGATATAAGCGTTGCTCTTCCTCGAAATAGGCGAGGAGGGTTGGAATTTGTGAATGTTCCCCCAGTTGTTGCAGTCGCTTGGCCTCGTCTTCAAACAGCCGAGTTGCTACCTTCAGTGCGCCAGTTCCTTGAACTTGCGGTGCAAATTGCTTGATGACGCATTGAGCATTGAATTTTTCTACATCTTCAGCCAGATAGGTTTTGCCAAATCCTCCTCCACCTAATCGCTGAACCGGACGATATCGCCGCAGCATTACCAGTGGAGTTCCACAGCTGAGGCAAAACTTAGTGTCGTCCGAACAGGGAGGATTTTGGCAATCAGGATTGAGGCAGCAGATTGCAACTGGCATAAGCTCGGCAGTTATATTTGTAGTAATTGCTTCGATGTATCCGGTTGGTTAGAGAACTGGGTTTTTGGCTTGGAGGAAGCGATCGCCCTTTTCCCTCAACCTGCCTGCAAATCTATGCGGGTATTGGTTTAGTAGAAGCAACACCTTAAAAATTCTGAGGTGGCAAGGGTTTTCCTTGGCTAGTCGGAACATTCGTGACTCGCAAAAATTTTGCGATCGCATTTACGTCATTGTCCAGCTTCTGAGCCTTGCTGTTACCCGGACAGCTAAGGTCTGGCGTTCTTTCAGCACCCAGTTGAACCGTTGTAGATGTACCAAATGAAGCCGGTTTTATGCAGGGCTGCCGAACTGGCAGCTTAGATAGCGGCATAGCTGCATTAATGTCATTAAACAATCGTCTTGTCAAGTTCGCTGGTAGTTTCCCTTGACCGCGTCCGCGACCATCAACATAGCTGACTTCTCCGGCAGGTGTGACATAGATGCGATAGCCGATCGTATTGGTCGAACCACTATTCACTATAACGGCTTCGTTGTTCGGGACAAGAGCGAGCAAAGGCTGTGCCGAGAGAGCGAGAACACTGACTAGTCCTAGGAAACTTTTAGATAGAAGTTGATGCATCACAATACACTCTTTTTGCTAGGTCATAGAACTATCACGACCTCAAAACATGACTGAAAGTTTCCTATGTGCGGCTCTTGCACCGATTTCAGTCATTCTAGGGTGGGTAAGAGCGCTCGCAACAATTACCGATTGACCAAAGCGGAGATGGCTATCACCAACTCTTCGGGTTCGACAGGTTTGGCAATATGTAGTTGAAACCCAGCGGCTAACGCCTGTTGTTGGTTAACTTCTCCAGCATACGCAGTCAGTGCGATCGCTTTTGGCATAGCTCCGCTTAACGCGGGATTTTTTTCACATTGAGAGGATCGGAGTGTTTTAATCTGGCGCATGAGCATATAGCCATCCATGTCGGGCATCCCGATGTCGCAGATTAATACATCTGGCAAGGACTGCTCTATTAAGTTGAGAGCTTCTGTTGCAGAGGCAGCCAAGCTCACCACTGCTCCAGCTTGCTCCAAAATGAACGCCACGATATCCCGAATATCTGGCTCATCATCCACAACCAGAATTCGCAACCCAGTTAGCTGAGTATCTGGAGTTACTTGCGGGTTGTCTTGTACGGTTTGGGCCGGAGCTGGCATCAGTGGTAGCTTGACGGTAAATGTAGCTCCCTGCCCTTCTCCAGGACTG
>DATNPC010000692.1:0-15894 GCA_036703375.1 Allocoleopsis sp. | reverse complement strand
TACCCCCAGATAATCTGGGGGGCAGGACTTGAACCTGCAAATACCCTACTCGCTAAAAATGAACTTGTACTCCATATTTAGTGTAATCTAATCAGCAAATAGATAGCTAAAAATTGCATTGGCAACTTGTCGCTGCTGCACTTCCCTACCATTGGCTTCTTCTCTCGCTTGAATGACGGCTTTTTGTAACAGATCCACTCGTCGCAGCATGAGATTCACCTTATCTTGAGGAAGTGCGCCTGAGAATTCAATTAAACTCCAGGTTCCTTCCACAACATCTTTGGAAACTTCTTTAATTTGAGCGGGGTGATGTTCCGTTGCTTCATAGGCAACGACAAAATCAGTAATTTTTTTGGTTTTCACGGTTTCTTTGGGACTGGTGACGTAGCAGCCTCGATTGGGGTCATGCTGCCAGTCTTTGTCAATCGAAAGCACAGGTAAGGCAGCGATGAATGTCTTGACATCCTGAAGCTGCTTTTCGAGAAACAAGAGATAGGAGACAGGGACATCTGAAATAATAGTCTGTCCATCCACGATGACCGATGCTCTAGCTTCCGTATTAGCGTAGTCCTGAGTAGCGGCTAGGTCTAAAAATTCAGAGCAAGCTTGCACAAACTTTTCGATCAACTCATCAGCTTTCAACGTCAGTTTCTGAGATTCAGGAGGATAGACGAATCCATCCTCTTCTCTAGGCTGATAGGTTCGGCTCAATCCTTGAAATAATGCACTCTTCTGACACAGTTGCGATACTTCGGCTTTGCCCTTGTTGGCATTGGCTTTAACCGATTGCAAGACAGCGATTAACTGATTTAGCTTCATATAACCCCCTTTTCCTAGTCAACTCAATTATTGCCCAGCCGATAAACCTGTCCGGCGAACACCTCCGACGGGGAGATGGGGGGACAGGGAGATGGGGAGACGGGGAGAAAGATGTGTCGCAAGGATTTAGGAAATTGGTATGAGTCTGTTGCGATCGCAAACTCTACACCCAATATTAAGGCGAATGGCACTGACTTAAGCCCTGAACTAAAGTACTCCTGCGGAGAACGCTGCGCGAACGGGCTTAAAGCTAAAACCCGTTAAAACGGGTTGAAAGCCTTGTCCAGTAAGCTTTAGCTTGACATAGCTTTGAGCCGGAAATTTATTTCCAGGCTCTTAAGTCAGTCAGTATAGACGGTGCGTTACGCGAGAGCTAACACACCCTACAAACAGAGGCTAGCCAAATCTCCTGACAGCACATCCAGCTCAACTGGCTCTAAAACTTTCGGCTGCATTTGAGATAAATCCTCCCACACTGGCTCAACATCAGTAAACCGGAAATACTCCGTCAAACTGCCAATGCGATAGTTAAACTCTTGATACCGATGCTTGAAGTACAGCTCGACATTTCCCCGGTGCTTCCAACAAAAATGTTGAATCTCGATACAAAACTTTACATAATTAGTTAAACTCTTCTTATCTGAGCAGGGCAAACGCATCTAAATTTATTTGACAAAAACATGAAATTTTGCGTTGCTGGAAAAGCAGAAAAATTGGGTGAAAACAGCAATATCTTCGGAGAAAAACCGAGAAAATCCTTGTTTTGAGCTGAGTTAAGCTAATCAATCAAGTGCGATTGATGGCTCAAATAGGACTTTTCAGTTTTTTGGGTAGGTTGTGTAAGCAGGCTTCTAAAGGCTAGTGATTACTTTGACCAGGTAGTTATTGTCTAACCCGGCTCGATACCGCTTTTGCCGAAGGCTTCCTTTGACACTTTTGTCTCGATTTAATAGGTTCAACGCTAGATGTCAACGACTGGCGCAATTGCTTACCATCAATGGGTATCACCTGCGCTCCCAGCGCCTGAGTAATTGATGCAATCCAATTGAGAAAGCATTGTTCAAACGCTTGTGGGTCTAGACGGGAGAAGACTCTGGCAATCGTGTCATGGGAGGGTATGCCGTTTGGCAGTTCCAAAAACTGACGCAACCACTCTAGTTTGGCTTGACCATATGTTTCGATCGCTGTCCAACCATCGGCTCCTGCCAGTACTGCCAAGATCGCGCTTCGCAACAATGTCTATCAGTTGGTGCTGCTTGCTGCGCTCGATTCTTGGGTCTTCTAGCTCATCAAAGTGCTTAAGGATCGTTGATTCCAGGTTTAGGGTCATGCTTGAATGCTGCACGCTCAACAATTCACCAAGCCCAACGGCAAGTTTGATATCTTACCTCATTTCCCAGCCAATTTTAGATGCGTTTGCCCTGGTTAGCGAACTTGAAAAATTATCTTTTGAGTAATGCCAAAATCAGATATGAAGAAAAATTTACCTCCATATCTGATTGGGATACAAAAAGCCTCTTAAATCTAGCAAAATTCACACAATATTTGACAAGAGTAATACCTTGTAATACTCTAAATTTTTAGAATTTCTTAAGAATTAAGACCCCCCCATCGCCACCTCCCTCAATTCCTGTCGCACTCCTTCCGGCATCACCTCAAATATCCGGCTCAATAGTCGAACTTGAGTTGCAAGGGGAGAGGACTGAAGAATCCTCAAAAAACCTTTAACCCCGTAAGCTTTCACCGTAATCCCAATTTCAGAGAGTGCCTCTGAGTACGTCTCATTGACAACCAACGGTAAGTAAGTTTGGGCCAACCATGTCTCTTCCTCAGACAAACCCGAAAAATTATTAGTGGCGCAATTATTGCCATCTAATAGTGCTGCTAATATTTTTCTGAGGACTCCCCAACCGCCAAACTCAGCCGCAATCTGGCTCAATCTCCCTTGAGTGATATTGGCTTCAAGCGCTAGTTTCTGTTGGGTGATTTTCTCCCCGCTTCCTATTAGCTGCCCAAAAGCCTCCTGAATTTTCCAGCGAGTGATTTGAGCAGCAGTGCCAGCTTCAGGAGCAATCAGAAAAGCTTCTATCTGCTCGACAGGCACACCCAAGAAACTCAAGTCATAGTCACCCACAAAGTAGAAGGTAAGTTGCTCCTCTTGGCGGATAAGCGCACGCAACCTCTCCATCGCTTGTTCTATATCTGCCTCTACATGAGCGTCTATAAAGCGCTGTAAGCCTTCTAGGAGTAATTCCTCATTAAGCGAAGCATAACAGCCTGTAAGCGTCTGGTAGAGCGCTTGCAGATAACCAATGTTCTGGTAAGGGATGCCAAATACAGCCAGGGCAGAGCGATTTTGAAATTCATTAGAGCCGCGCAGATTGACAAACCATTGCCCGTCCCCTTCTTCTGCTTGAGCTTTCCAGTCCCCAAAGGCAATGTCAGGGTGACGCCGCAATAACTCAGTTCTCAGCGCTTGCACCCGTTGTTTAAGTCCATTAGAGCGCTCTTTGCCCAATTTGCCCATCCCAGTGATTTGAACCATCCTGAGATTGTGGCGAACAGGATACCATTGTTCGATCGTCAGGATTTCTTCTGGAGCGATACCCACAAGCAGCCCCAACCGTTCTGTTGATATCGTCCCGTCGAGATAGATGTTAAACTTCAATGACTTAATCACATCGGTATGACGAGTGCTTTGGCTGAAAATGGTTAAGCGACCGAACTCGCACCGCAGCGCTCCAGGCAAGCCATTCCACACTCTAAGGAAGGGTACGAACCAGTTAAGAAGAACATTTTCCAGTCCAGTTGCCGCTTCTCGATAAGCGTTTTTCGCAAAATGCTCTCGCACCAACCGGCGCATCGGGCGAGAAATACTTTTGTCAAAATCAATGCGATCGGGTTGATGGATAAAGTCGAAGTCGGGCTGTAAAATTGCCTCTAACTGCTGGATAATCTGGGTCAGGTTTTCTGGCTTTTGGGGTAGCAATGCCCGGATAGCCGCATCATCAAAGCCATACCGAGAGGGAGGCTTCAGTTGTTGGTTAAACAGCGGTTTGAGTGCCAGCACCAGCGGTTTGAACAAGGAATGTAACTCAGGTGCTTTGCGTTCCAGTTCCCCCATTACCCGTTCAAAATCCGCAAGCGTAGCCGTCACGCTTTCCATCGGCTGAATTAGTGTTCCGGCTTCATCCCAGAACGCCCCGTTTTTCTCGTAAGGGAACTCAATCGGCGTCGGTGCTGAGTCAGGGTGAGCGCGGTTGCGAGATGATGAGAGCGCATGTTTGCGTTGGTTCCTAAATCCGTAGCCCGCTCCAGATGCACCCTTGCAAAGATTGTTCAGCTTGCAGCCAGTACAGATAGGTGACTCCTGCGAACTCTCAGTCCCTTTGATATTGTTATCTCGCATCAGTGCGAACAACGGCGCTCTATGACAGTTTCCTTGGGTGTCCGGTTCCTCATCTGGCTTGGGCCACACCACAACGTTCTCCCCTAGTGGCGTTTGACGGGTACAATCAATCTTCATGCCAGCATTTCGCACGGGCAAATCCGTGTAGTTCTGCTCAATGACGCCAGTGGTGGGGTTCCTGTGGTCTAGAGCAAAATACCACAGCTTCTCCACGGCAAAGGCATCGGGTAAAGCAATCCCTGCGGCGTGCGATTTACCCAGCCCCGGTGCTGACTCATCTAGGATGTGCTTCCAACCTTTAGTTACGGCTTCTTGCCAGAGTTGCAGGCGCTGCCCCTGATGGAAAATTATCCTGGGACAATCCATGTCTCGATACTCTTGTGGTGTCGGTAGCTGACCGGGAATATAGCTTAGAGTACCTGATGAAGGGACGGCAGTATTGGGTTGAACTGGCTCGTGTCCGTTAACCGAAGTGGATTTTTGTAACGGTTGCAGCCCCTGGCGTTGCGGGACTTTGCCAAAGCCAACCACGCGGCGCTGGATGAATGCCTTCGTCGTTTGGAAAAGATTGACGATTTCCTGGTAAATTCGATTAGGGTTATGGGCGATCTGCTCGAATTCAGCCCAAGTAATTTCTTCAATTTCCTCTCCTCTGCCTACTGCAAGGAGTTCGTCGGCGTCTAAATCGACATCTTTGTCAATTTGGTTCCACCAGGCTACGTTGAGTATGTAGCCCCAGCGAGTAACCAGCTCTTTTAGCCGCCGATATTGTCGCATCACATGGCTGTTACTGATAGCACCAGCATCAGGATAGAGGGTAAGCCGCCGTGTCCCCACTTCGGCTGATACGGTATCGAGGTATGCTTTTAGTGTTTCTTGACTGGCAGCAAAGTTTCCCCCAGCTGCTCCGATGAGGATTTGCGATCGCAGTTGAGCAGTGATGAAGGGTTTGGAACCGACGCCTTCAATAAGTCCAATAGTCAGGATTTGGGGTTTACCCTCAAGGGGACGGCAACAGGTGAGCGGTAACTCGCCATTGGGTAAATGGGCAGTTGACCCGTTTGGGCGTTTTTTCCCGGCACTGGTAGGCCAGCGGTACTTGCCGCCATCTTCAGTTTTGTCTAAGCGCAACTGCCATCCAATTATCTGCTCTTGAGGATTCCAAATCGGGCAGAGATAACCAGAATGAGGTGTTGTTAGCCCGGTTCCTGTAATATTAATACCAGCTAATCGATGGCTAACTTCCTCATCAAGTTTCTGCCAGGGTTCGACCGAGCGAAATAGTCCAGCTTCGATTTGAGAGTCGGTTAAGCCGCGTCGCTGTAAGTCGGCTTTATGGGTAGCCTTTAATCCGAGTTGAGCTAAAAGCGTTCTGATTTGGATATCTCGCTCTGAAGAAGAAAGTAGCTGGGACAGTCTATCTTGTTCTTGTTGGAGCCGTCGCTGCTTTAAGGCTTCTCTTTCGCGTCTTTTGAGTTCTAATTCTTCTTTTTGTTCGCTTCCATCATCGACAGCCCACATGAAGAAGCCGTGTTTATCTTCTCCGACATATTTGTAGCCAGAGACTTCCCCAACATCGTGGCGGCAGTGAATCAGATGGTTCTGGGTATTCTCTCGGCAATCGCGACGAGCGCCGGAGCAAATCGGACAGTTTCTTTTAAGAGGGCGGAATGTAGATGGCATCCAGAAACTCCTACGAGGAGCCGGAACAACGCACGAAGCATCCCTGTGATCGCACCATCGCAAGTGGCGATGGCGTGAGTAAACGCAACACACTACGCTCGTGCGGCGATTGAACGCACACCAAACGAGCGCCAGTTGTCTACTAACTGGCAGGTAATTTAAGGCAGAGACATACGCTTGACGTTCGGGTATGCCTTCACCGAAGGCTCACCGCCAGTTAGCTAGGGGACGTTCGCGAGACGAGAAACCCGGCTGTTGGCGTTTTTATGACGAGAGCGAACTTTACTGGCGATCGCTCGGCGTTCCTATTTTTGTCTTCGCTTTCGGTTCCTGCGCTTTCCCCGAAAACTAAGCTTCTAATTTAATACCACAGGCGTTTTTGGGGTAGACAAAAACGCATCCACTTAACTTAATTAACTTAATTAGTTTTGTCTACCCCCCTAAAACTCTTGTAAATCAGGGATTTGAAAAAAAGTTTGTCAGGGGATTCTAGAGAGAATGTCAGGGGATTCTAGAGGTTTTGTCAGGGGATTCTAGAAATCTTGTCTACCCAGTCAAAGCTTTACATAGTCTAGTTTTCAGGCTATTTTTAGGCTAAAAAAAGGGGTAGACAAGTTTTTTAGCTGCCCGTTTTCGTTTTACCTACAAAACGCCACAACCAAGGAACTGAGCGGTTTCTAGAGCTTGCGCGTCGGGGTAGACAAATGTCAGGGGATTCTAGAGTAAGCAGCTACCCTGAGACTTGGGAATTGGAGTCCAACAGACGCTATTCGTACCGTTTACGCTCGGCGTCAACTCTATGTACAGTAAGGCTTGGCAGAAATCCCGTTGGATACTTTGGTGGGAAGATTAGAAAGAGTAGACAGTTTGTCGGGGGATTCTAGAGTGACTGGCTAACTAGTGCCTGTAGTAGCTTTGGAAGGGTAGACGCTTTGTCGGCAGATTCTAGAGCGATTGGCTAGCTAGTGCCTGGGGTAGCTCTGGAAGGGTAGACACTTTGTCGGAAGATTCTAGAGTGATTGGCTAGCTAATGCCTGGGTAGCCATGAAAGAGTAGACGCTTTGTCGGAGGATTCTAGAGTGACTAGTTAGCTAATGCCTGGGGTAGCCCTGAAAGAGTAGACGCTTTGTCGGCAGATTCTAGAGTGACTGCTTAGCTGATGCCTGAGGTAGCTCTGGAAGGGTAGACGCTTTGTCGGCAGATTCTAGACGGACTAGTTAGCTAATGCCTGAGGTAGCTCTGGAAGAGTTGACAGTTTGTCGGAGGATTCTAGAGTGACTGGCTAGCTAATGCTTGGGGTAGCTCTGGAAGAGTAGACGCTTTGTCGGAGGATTCTAGAGTGACTGGCTACCCATTACCTGGTGTAGCTCTGAATCTAACCATTGCCAAATCAACTGTAGATGCATTGGCTGAATTTTGCGATCGCCCCGTATCCACTTACCCGGAAGTGATTTATGTACTCCAAGCTGTTCTGCCAAGTGGGTGTAACTCCAACCCTTGAGTTCCAATGCCTTTGCTAAAATCCAACCTGGAAGTTGTCTTCGAGTGTTTGTATCCGTAGTAGACTTTTTGGACTTTCGCCGCTTTACCCGCGTCGCTGGTAGTGCCTTGGCATTAATGGCTTCCAACTTGGTCTGAATCTTCGGTGTAGGTTTTATAATAACGTAGGCTTCCATCCAGAGTTCTAGCCAATTGCGCGGTCGCCTTTTGCACTCTAGATGCTGGATTTCCTCCCGTTTCCAAGAGGGCTGGATTGATTCGAGATAGGTATCCGGGTCGAACTCAATTTGCCAGCCGAGTTCGTGTAGAGTAAGCAGAGCGTTATCCCATTTTTCAATCAGTTCATTGCGTTTCTGACGATTGTTCTGTATCGTCTGCAAATGTGATTCTTTTGAAAGGTATCCCAGCCGATTTAGCAAAGTTTTGATTTTATACTTTCCACTGGTTTGAATTCGACTCATTATTGTCAAAAACACAGCCAGTGCAGCTGCCATTGGCTGCCTATAGGGATTAATGAGTAGGGTACTTTTAGCGAGAAAGCCATATTCATATAAAGAAGAGAAGTTACCTGAATCTTGAAAAGGTTTTACCCAATCGTTTGGTCCTGCGGTAATAATTAACTCAGTAGGTTCCTCTGGCTCATAGGAAATCTTATTAGGTTGGTTAGAATCTATAGTCAAGCTGAGCTGACCGAGATATTGAAGCTTAAGCCGCCACATGGCTTGGATTTCCGCTGCATACGTCATCAGCTTCAGGTCTAGGTTGTTAATAGCTATACTCAGACTAGCTATTTGTTGAGCTAATTCTCCCAATTTTTTTAGCTTTTGACCCAGGCTTAAATCGCTTCTCTTATTCCAATTAAATAGTCCCATGTTAATAACATCTGTAGCCTTGAAGCTAAACGTTCCTTCCCAAGGCTTTTCCATATCAGTAGCGTAGGAAGCAAAAAGTAAGAACATATAAGCGGTTTCAAGACCCAATTGATTGATAATTTCCCAAGCCGCATTTCCTGCTACTAGCTCTAATCTATTCGTTTCTGGATGATGTTGAATAATATTGTGTTCGATAAAACCTTTGCCAAAAAAACGTCGGAAACGAGGAATTCCATCAATGTCCTCCCAAAGTTCCGCCCCAAAACACGCTTGTACTCCAGTTAAATAGGGTTGGGATGTCATGACTGGAGTATCTTCGTGAGTTTGAAACAGAGGAGCCTTTGTCGTTGGCAGAGATTTTTTTCGTACCATCCCTAGAAGGCTTTGAAGGGTTTCTACAGGAAGGCTATACAGATTAAATTTATGTAGTAATTCTCCCGCTGTTTTAGAGGCACATAAGCTGATGATATAGGATTCTTTTTCGTCTGTTGTTGAATAATTTCCGCTCGTCCAGCAAATTAAAAGAGTTGAAGGATCGGGTTCTTTGCCTTCTAAGCTCCAGGCCTCAAGATGGGATAAAATCCAAGTGGCTTTTTGCTCCCAAAATTCTTTGTTTTGAAAAATATTTTTAAATAGCTTTTCGAGGTAAATAACAGCCTTGCCAAGGTTAAAAGATTTGTTGGTTAACTCTGGCTTGAGTCGCGTTAGATGGAGATGGATGTCGGTGGCGATATGCTGAGCTATTTGAGTTCTGAAAGCTTGCTCTTCACGTAGCTGTTGTGCGTACTGCTGGATGCGTGAAGCGTACTCCTCCGGAGAACTCGTTTCCCGAAGGGAAGAGTGGCTATCCTGTAGAGAATCGCGTTCAATCATAACTGTATGTCTTTACGGGCATAATTCAAGTCTTGTTCACACCCTTCAGTCGTAACTTTACATTTCAGCTTTTTTGTATCGCTTGTCTTAATGGGTACCTCGTTTTTTCCTCAAAGGCTTAGGAATTAAATCAGTTTGGAATCCAGCTGGGTAAGCGAATTAATTCGCTTATTCTCCCTTGACCAATTTCTCTAGAAGTTGCTACCACTGTTCAACCTGGCTCTGCAACTGATTGCGGTAGTCTCCTTTGTGTCTAGATGGATTATACAAGCTGATTGCTGGCTAAAGGCGGCTCACTCAATTAGGAACGTTTAAGGAGTGCACTCCTTTGATGAGATAGCTGTCTTCTTGGAGGAGATATCTATCTGGGACAGACAGACAGAAGAAGTAGTGTCCAGTTTTGGACACTACCATCAGATTTTTCACTAGCTGCGGATAGGATTAGTGATATCGCTTTCTTCACTTCCTTAATTGACTCTCATCAGAGTGAAGACATCGCAACTGTTCCTGATTCAATCCTTGCAGAGCATCTGCTTTCTGCTTGACAATCGATAAAAACTGCATAAATTCGGGACAATCTTGACACTTAAGCAGGCGACCGGGAATTTCACACTCACACTTAAATTGGTTCCTTTCGGTAAAACCACGCTGGCACCCCCTACAGATGTACCGCTGCTTTCCCTTCTCGCGACCGCGTTTGACAATTTTTTGGGACTGACATCTCGGACAGGAGATTCCCTCTGACTGGAGTGGAGGTTGCCAGCTTGACAAAGCTTGCTGAAACGCCACTTCACATCGGAGCTTATTCAAGTAGAAAGTTTCTTGGGTATTCATGAAATAAAATAGCTTATGACTTGATACTGAGTACAATCGATTCCACTTCGCCGTGCCGGATCGTAATTCGCTTGACTAGCTTGGGGTAAATTTTGACCTTGTCATCGTTGCTGAGCGTATTCCAGATAGCTAGATGGTTCCCGGCACGAATCAGCTCTTCAGCTGTTTTGTCGAGCAGAGAACCACTGGCAAAAGGATTGATTTCCTCAGCAATCTGTTGGCGAGTTTTTTCCTTGAGTTTTTCCAAGTCGGGATCGAAATTTGGAATCATTTCTAGTGCAGACAACTGGTATTCCAGCTTTTTCAATGTGTCCGACTTACTTGCATTGACGAGAATGGATGGGTCAGCAGCTTGGTCAATGACGCCTGACTTCTGCACTAAGAATTTAATCAAAGCCGACTCAATTTTCTGTTTAGATACTGATGAACGATTTCCACATCCCATCCCGGAATATCGGCAAGCAAAGTAGAAATATCCAGGGGGTCGGTTGGCATGCTTAGACACGCATTTGCTACCGCACTCAGCACAGAACACCAATCCACTTTGATAAGCGTATTCGCGGTAAACTCCCGAATGATTTGGGTCATTATTAAAGCTGGGATGACCAATTCGGCTATTAAATTTGATAATCTGATGAATCTCTAAAGCTTCTTCATCCGTCATCAGCCGATGTTCGAGATGAGTGTTCTTAATCACTTGCCATTTATCCGGATGATTTCTCTTGCGATTTCCCTTGCTGGTAGCCACCCGTTTGAAATACACGGTATGCCCGCAAAGGACTGGGTTCATTAACCAGGACCTCAACCCCGACGGTGTCCAGTGCAAGATTCCATCTGACCCATTCCTCTTAACATTTCTCTTAACAATCCCATATTTGCCAAAGATGGCTTTAACAGTCCTCGTGAGTCCTTTCTCCCGTAAAAAAATCTCAATACAATCCCTAGCCACTTGCTTTTTTGTTAGCCCAGGAAGTTTTTCCCAAGAATTTTCTTGATATAGCTCCAGGTAATTGTCAGGTCGAGTTTCCAACAGACAGAGAAAGGGTCGATCGATCAAATGATACTTGCCATCTACTATTTCGTAGGGCCAAGGATAACAATCGCAGACAAGTTCTTGACTTCGGCGGTATCTTTTACCATGCCTTACTCGCTCCGAGAGTAAATCCACCTCCCACTCGGCTAAAGCCCCTAAAATATTAGCCAATAATTTTCCTTGAGAAGTATTTAAATCCATCTGCTGATCGAGAAATCTCAGATTGGTGCCAGCTTCCACAAAGATATCGATGCACTCTCGCAATTTGACAAGCGAGCGGGCGACTCGGTCGATTCGGGTAGAAATTACTTCTTTAATCTTCCCTTCTTTCACTAAAGTTAGTAACTCTTTCAGAGCCGGTCGATTATCTTTTCTTCCCGATTGAATATCCGTGAATATCTCTGTAGCTCCGGCAGCTCTCAACCGAGCTGATTGCTGTTCTAAAGCCTTGGAATCAACAGCTTGCTCTCTCGTCGATACTCGGGCATAGCCCACAATTTTTTTTGTTTCCATGTTTGAATACCTCAAGTTTTCTAGGTTAATGGTAACGATTTTTGTGCATGCCCGAAACGTTTCGGGCATGCACAAAAACGCCGATTGAGGCAGGAGTTAAACCCGGAACTAATCCTCCCAAAACACCGTTTTTACATCGGAAAGCAACGGTTCGATAAATCCAGATCGAAATGTCATTACTGAGCGAAAAATTAATCATAAACACAGTCAAGTGGAAGCCGAAAAACTGTTTCGTCTTTGAGTCTTTCTTTCGTACTATCTTCATGCTTCTGCCTTCAGAGAATCTGAAATTTTTTCGGTATTTATGGTGCTATCAGTAGCTCCATAAATTGATTGTGCCAAATCTTATGCAATCTGAGCTAGGAGCTGATTTGTCTGAATTAATCGGAGATATTTTGAGTGAAGAAAATCTCGAAAAGTCTTGACCGTGTAAGGCTTAGAGAAATCAAGTGCTGTCCGGAATTGATAAGACTTCTTGAGCTGACAACACCTTTGTAATCTTTATAGCGAAAGGCTTTTCCGAATAGAGTATTGCAAGATTCTAGAGCAAACATTGCAGCATTCTAGACCTGCTGACAACACTTTTTTTCCAAAAGCCTTCTTTCAGGGTTAGTCAAGAGTGTGAGAGTGAACTCCTAACCAACTGTTCACTAGTCAGGAGTTTACTCGGGCGTGAGAACTCTTAATCCCCCATCCCTACAGGTGGTAGGTTTTCGCGCTATTGCAGAGTGCCCACGGCGCTCTCCATTAAGGTTCAATCCCCACGATGAAACAAATGTCACTGATAACTGCTCAGTGGTCACTGTTTGAAGAGCCAAGCTCTAACGCTTGTCTGAGCTTGGCTATGGTTTCTGGAGTTGCGTTGCGCTGACCTCGTTCTATTCGAGAGATGACGCTCTTATCTACACCGGAGTACTGGGCTAACTGACCTATACTCCATTTCTTTTCCGTTCTGGCTTTGAGCAGCCAATCTCCCAAATCATTATCTTTTGGAGCTGGTTGCAACGGAGGTGTCTCCAGCTTAGGTTGAGTTGGTCTTTTTAGGTGTGATGGCGATTCTGAGATAGGCGAGCATGGAATGATATCAACTGTCCCTTTTAAGAAGTCGGAAAAACCACCATTAGGAAACTCCAAAGTGACAGTCCAATTGATTGATTGATAGAAGTCGAAGCATTTAAGAATACGCTTTTTTAGTCGGCTCCCCTGGGAAGGGTTATTCAAAGCTGCTTCTAGGTCATCTGGCGATAGGGTTTCCCTAATAATTGTTTCAATTCTGTGATGTTTGTTTCTACGTATACGATAATCAATAATTATGTAAAGTCCAATAGCTAGTTCTATCCAATATTTATAGGAATCCAGCTCAATCATCTCTTTGGGAAGATAACTAATTTGATGACTGGTCTGGCTATCCTGACCGCAGAATAAAGAAAAAGCTTGACCTGGGGTGATTTCAATGAACAATTCTTTCTCCGGCAAAGTCTGATATCTAATCGCCGATATAACCCACATTAAAAGCTCATTGACCCCCGCCCCTTCTCCCGCAAATTCACACTTCAGTTTTTGTGAATTATTGGCTCCTCCATACCACTTGAATTGGAACGCCAGAGTTCTCAGAAGTTCCAATCGGGATTTGAGGTAAGTGAGTTTTAAGTTGATATCTAAATCAGTTCGCCGACCATACAGTTTTTTGACAATATCTGTGCCTTTAACAACAAAAGGATGACCTTGGGCTCTGACGGCATACATGCAGAGGATTAAATTGAGTTGAAGTATTTTCCAATCCAGAGAGTTAATAACGTCCCAAGCTGGCGAACCCGATAGGAGAGTTTCTCTCCCCGTTCTTAAATGGGTTCCCGCTATTTGAATTTTGACGAAGCGTCTCTGACTAAATTGTCGATGATGGCTGCCTGATTCTTGCCATTTATGAGGATATGGAACCGCTCTGAGCCATGTGCTGAAAGGAGCTGAAGTGGGAAAGGCTTCCCAATCACAATCCTCATACAAGGGAGGTTCCGGAACTAAGGTGAGGTTAATAGGAGGATTAATACCTAATATGTTTTCTAAGTCTTCTCGTGAAAGTTCGAGAATTCTCAACTTTTGGACGAATTCCCAGCTAGTACTAACCGCACAGATGGCGATTAATTGGTCTTCTGCGGTCGAGTCTTTGGGTAAGCTCCCCGTCGGAAGACAGAAGATGAATTTTAATTCTTCAAGGTTTTTTTCACCTTTCTCCCAAGCCTCAAGTCTACTTAAAATCCATTGAGCTTTCTGTCTCCACAAATTTTCATCAGCCAAATCTTGTTCAATTAGCTTTTCTAAATTGGCGGATGCAATAACTACATCACAGGATAAATGAATAACGGTTTGGTGTTCCCGCATTGTTGAGCCTTTTATCCAACTGTAATGTTGGTAACGGATTTCCTGAAGTAAGTATTTGATTACGAGAAGCTTAAAGTTACTTGCTGTGCGTAGCTTTTCCGCATAGTGCTGAATGAATTCTTTATCGGTCATTGATTTAGAGCTGAGGATTGTGTAACAGCATTTTGTCCAATGCTACTACAACTGACATCAAACAAAAGATTGTGTCGATATGACGGTACAGTTCCTTCTCCCAGCGATCGCCTTTGGCACCAGCGAAGCCGATCGTTAGCAAAAAGCCAAAGCTGCTAATTTAACTTTCTCAATGCATTTGGGGCGAACTTTGAGCGCTTGCAAGATAGTTTAGCCAGTAAGGCTACGTAAATTCTACCAAGTTAAGTCAGTCGGAAGTTAGTAGGAACTCAGTACGTTCTCAGTCCGCAAGTCAGTACAAAGCTGAATTTGATGGAGTTGTCAACCTAAAGAGATGTCCTAACCGGACTTGAACTTTCAAGACGTAATCTTGAAAGTCCGGCAATTCAACAATGTACGAAGGAGATAACGCATATGGAAAACTTACTGAAAAACCCCGGTTTTGAAGACCCTCTGACAGACAAAGAAGGGAAAGTGATTTTATCTACCACGGTCAAGGGATTCCGCACTGTCGGTCCCTCATCTGCCGCAAATTGGTTAGTGTGGAACAATCTTCAGACTCAGCCTAACGAATCTTTTGAACCAACTACCACAACTGAATTAGTTGATTCTGATTCGACTCTTGCTGGTGGTGATAAGAAGATGATTCACGTCAATACAGACGGTGAGAGATGCGGAATTGAGCAGGTCTTTCTCCCCTTGAATACTGGACCAGCACTCACCTTTTCCTCTGCCTTGGTATATGTCAAAAGCGGTAAAGTCGGACTGGGGACGGGTAATGGGGGCAACACGGGCTTGGATACATTTAGTACCAAGACAAATGCTTGGGAATTGCTACAATTTCCTAATCGCAATGCTCATTCCAACGCAATTATCGTCTTTTCTGCAAGTAAGGGAGCCGAGTTTTACGTTGATAACGCCACGGTTAAAGTTCTGGATTTAACAGGTAAATGGCAGTGTAATGATGGCGGTACTTACTATCTCCGCCAGCTTGATAATCAGTTGTGGTGGTATGGCGAAAAGAGCGCTACTAACCCAAACTGGAGCAATGTACTTAAGGGAACTATTGAAGGCTATAACATCAGTGGTCAATGGGCAGATGTGCCAAAAGGGACTGTCCAGCAAAACGGCGATATGGTGATTCAAGTTGTTGATGCCAATCATTTCAAGGCTGTTAAGAAGACAGGTGGTTTTGCTGGCAGTGAGTGGACTCGCCTGTAAGTAGAGTTAATGCAGATAGCAGCTTCCTTTGAATATTTACCTGCATTCTTTTGGAGCAAAACTCCAAGGTAATAAGCTAACGCGAATCCAAGTTTAATAATCGAGCGACTGAAACCATTTATTGGCTTAGATTGCTCGGGGAAATTAGATTAAGAACACCTTATTACCCGGCAAAGTGCTGCACCAGGCTTTCAGAATTTCTCAAATTAAACACATACCCAAACATTCAACGAGAGGAAAAGAAACTCATGTCAGACTCACTTCGTGACTACTTCCTGTCAATTAATCAAACAATTGTCTACAAAGGAGTGGAATATTCATTACAAAGGGTACATGACGACTATATCACCCTTCTCCATTCCCAAACTAACGAAATAGCAGATACTCTCCACATTCCGTTTAATGCCATCTCGAAGATCGACAGCCGTTACTTATACCACAGCAAGACAACCAGCATAACTCTTTATATTAAGGCTCCGGAAGTCTAGCTAGTGCTGGGTGATTTGTGTCTACCTTGTTTGACCGCTCTTCCGCCACTTTGGGAAAATTTGATGAATTTATGCCATTTCAGCCTACGGAAAATCAAGTTTTAACCCCAGTTTGACAGGAGAGCGGTAGAGATTTTT
>DATNPC010000691.1:0-3416 GCA_036703375.1 Allocoleopsis sp. | reverse complement strand
CTACTGGGAGCTATTATCAACGGTGTCGATAAGCCTGTTACCATCGTTCACACCGAGGAGATTGATATCCAGGAACGAGAAGACGAAACAGAACCCCTAGAGCGCCAAGAATTGGACAGAGAAAATAGCATCCCTACCGAGGCAATGAAGTTCTAAAACAACCATAACTCTATGTTTGGACGCTTTCCCGACTCCTCTCTCCTCCTAAAAAAAACACTCCCGTTTATCATCCTCAGCTTATGGGTAACCATTGGATTAACGTTCTACAATGTCTTTCTCCGACCCCTGGATGAGAAGAACACTCCCAAGCGGAACTCAGTTGCTACCGTAATATTGGCAAAATTCTCCACGCTCCCCTGCTCGCTCCTCTCCTCATCTCCCAATCAATTCCAGGATGACTTATCAAAGATGCCGAAAGGGAATGAGCGATTTAAAACGCCGCTCGTTGCCAAGAATGCCACGTCGTTTAAAGCCTGTGGCGCGCAGAATCTCGGTATGGACGAACAGCTTTGGGAGAACTTTGCTCAACCTGGAGATAAGACGGCACTGTTAACCGCGATTGCTCGCAGCCTGGAATATCTGCAATCCCCTGCTGCGACGAAGGCTTATCAGGGGTACCGAGTTCCGGCGATTACTCGCGATCGCATTTTCCGCAGTCTCATCCGCTTCCGTCAACTAGTGCAGCAGTCGCAATCTTCCGCAGAACTTGAGGCAGCGGTGAAGCGCGAGTTTAGCTTTTACCAATCGGTGGGAAAAGATGGGTGGGGTAACGTTCTGTTCACCGCTTACTACGAGCCCGTCTACGCCGCTAGTCGCGTGCCAACGAAAGAGTATCGCTATCCTCTCTACCGACGCCCCGCCGATTTCTCATCTTGGTCGAAACCTCATCCCACGCGCGAACAACTAGAAGGCAAAGATGGCTTGCAAAGTTCCAAGGGAAAGCTCAAGGGGTTGGAATTATTTTGGCTGCGCGATCGCTTGGAAGCCTATATGGCTCACATTCAGGGTTCGGCTCGACTCGTCCTGCCTGATGGCTCCCAAACGACTGTAGGCTATGACGATAATACAGCTTATAACTATACCAGCATCGGGCGATCGCTGGCTGATGATGGTAAATTGCCTCTACAGGGTCTCACGATGCCGAAAATCTTAGACTATTTTGAGAAACATCCGGCCGAACTGAATATCTACATTCCCCGCGACAAAAGCTTCGTGTTTTTCCGGGAAACTTACGGCGAACCGGCTACGGGCAGCCTCAGCGAGCCCTTAACCGCATCGCGCTCCATTGCCACGGATAAATCGTTGATGCCACCAGGGGCTTTAGCCTTGATTCACACTTCAATTCCCTTTAAGCAGGCGAATGGCAAAATGGAATTTCGTACCATCAGCCGCTACGTCCTCGATCAAGATCGAGGCGGCGCAATTCAGGGGCCAAGTCGCGTAGACTATTTTTTAGGCACTGGAACGGAGGCAGGAGAGCGTGCTGGAGTTACAGTCAGCCACGGGCAACTTTATTACTTGCTGTTGAAGAAGTAACTCACATTCCGCTGTTCAGGGCTGGAGGGTCAAAGAATCGTTTAATGAGACAAGTTGATACCCCGCATCAGCAGGAGATACCACTGAAATAAATACCAATGGCTCATCACCGTTATTGAATACTCCATGTACGCATCCGGTATGAGCGACTACCACATCTCCTGCAACAATCGGCTTCGTAGTGCCTGCTTTATCCAGATAATATTCCCCCCTCCCGCTCAAAACAGTCCAAGTATCTTGCCCGTTCGGATGGACGTGCGCGGCAATTTCCTGTCCCGGCTTAATGTACCAGGCTACTACGACGGCATCCTCGGATTCTGTAACGACTGAACGAATGGGTTCCCCGTCAGTCGGCTGAAAAAATTCAGAGCTGTTGAATATCCTGGTCATACTCATCTTGAACACTCTGGAATACTAAGGTAGTGTTTAATCGCGATCGCGATTGAACTCAAAGTAACAATCTGACGTATAAACTCTCCCTAAAACCCACTAATCAACCTCCATAGCACTGTAACTGAGGCCATATTTATTGCTGCCGCAATAACAACTTTCCAGAGACGGCTGGGGTTGATGCGCCGAGAAGACACCAACAGCCGCAATAACAACCACAGGGAATAAAGCTGTAAAGGGAGAAACATTAAACTCAACACAGCGGCACGGAAAGCATATTCGCTAGTGAGATCTGTCCAAGAGGGGCTTGGGATTGGTTCCCATTCCTCGATTAGGGAAGAGGATGTGTCCGTAGAGGTTTCTATTGATGGCTCAGTTATGATTTGACCTTCTTGCTGAGCATCAATCAAGATAGATAATGCAGCCTCAGCATCTTGGGGCAAGACTTGTAATTTAATCCAACCCACAGCAATAGTTAGATACCAAGCGAGATTGACTGTTGCTTCGTCATTCACAAACGCTATGATGTCTTCCGCTTCCAACAATTGCTGAGCTAGCTCAGCTTCGATGGCATCGGCAAAGGTAGCAACCGTAACAATTTCAGGGGTCATGCTGGTAATTTTACGCTAGCGAGACATCGAAATGGATTACTGTTCGTAGAGAATGGGACGGAGAGCAAAAAATTGGTTTGGCTTTGTTGGCTCCGTAATGTAACAACGATTCTCATATCCCCCATTATTCCTCTCAGTAAACTATCAGAATTATTAAATTCACGTCTCAGTCTCAAATCATCCTCGGCTCATCTTCGACATTTAGATTATCCATACAGCTAAAGAGACTTCATGTAGATGGAATCTCTTAGTACTCGCTTATCGCTACACATCACACCTAATCTGTAGGGCAATCAAATGTCTGTAAATAATCATTACGACATCATTGTTATCGGAACGGGCGCAGGAGGCGGAACTCTAACGTATCGCCTAGCGCAGAGTGGCAAGAAGATTTTGATTCTGGAACGCGGCCCTTTCCTACCCAGAGAAAAAGACAACTGGAATACTCAAGTAGTGTTTAATAGCGATCGCTACCATAACTCAGAAATCTGGTACGACAAAGATGGCAACAAACTGCATCCCGGCATGAGTTACTTCGTCGGCGGCAATACTAAAGTCTACGGGGCGGCTTTGTTTCGCCTGCGAGAAAAAGACTTTGAGAAATTTCATCACAGAGATGGCATTTCTCCAGAATGGCCCCTGAAATACCGAGACTTTGAACCCTATTACGTCCAAGCCGAAAAGCTTTACCAAGTGCATGGTAAGAGTGGGATTGACCCAACCGAACCTCCTCGAAGTGAAAAGTATCCCTATCCTGCCGTCAGCCACGAACCCCGACTTCTAGAAATTCAAGAGGCATTGCAAGTCAAAGGACTGCATCCTTACCACACCCCTGTAGGCATCCGGTTAAATGAAGCCCAACGTTACCTGAGCGAATGT
>DATNPC010000690.1:0-3830 GCA_036703375.1 Allocoleopsis sp. | reverse complement strand
ATGGATGCTTGTTGGTTGTAGTTTTAGAGTAGGGGTTAAGGGAAATTTCACTGACTTAAGCCGAAGGTTGCAGGTATTAGAGAAAACCCGGACTTGGGGGTTTCCCCCCAACCCCCATTGGGGGACAAGCGTCTCCCCCTCTCCCCCCCGCGCAAGGTGATTAATGGTTGAGTCAGTGCCATTCAGTTTAAGTTATCAGGTAAAGTCGTGAATGCTTAACTCCTACAGGATTTGAGAAGATGTGGGTCAAAGATAGCCGTCCTGACCCAAAATTCGATGCAACATCAAAGGGAATTGGGATCGGATGGCGATCGCTTCTGGGTCATCTGGTTCTCTTCTGGTTCCAGTGAGATTTGCTCCAGGAATTGCTGAAATTCTGCTAATGACTCAATTGCGATCGCTCTTCTAAATATTGTTTTGAGTAGGGCGGTATTATCGATTGCATTGATAACTTCAACAACTGAGCTTGGCACTTCTCCAAACCGGATTTCCAGGATTGCGATCGCATCCTCTCGTCCCTTTTGGAGAATTCCTTGCTCAATGCCCTGCTCAATCCCTTGCTCGATTCCTTGCTGACGTCCTTCTTCGATCGCCATTCGCTCAATACTGGTTACATACCGCATTCTGAATGCCTCCTCGTAACTTCTCACTTCTTCTTTAAAGCTACGCGCTAACTCTTCTGGCAATACCATCACCCAGTCGATGAACCGGAACAACTCCACGATATCTTCTCGACTGTATCCTCGTTCGTATAGGCCTCTGACCAGTCTTAGTTTCCACTGTAGGCGATTCTGTGGGTTTCGCTGCGTTGCTTTGGTTTGCAGGTGTGCCATGACAATTACACCAAAGGGATTGGTGGTTCGTTCTAGGGTTGCCCATTGTGTTTCGTAGTCTAAAAGTTTGACGGCGGGGAACTCTAGAGCGACGCGGCATCCTCCAATTTCATATCCATAGTGTGAAGGCCGCCAATTTCGTTCTTCGTCTGCTAATACGGCTAAGCTGATGACTCGCTGTTTGTGGCGGTCAAATAAGCGGTAGTTGTAGGTGTACATTCTCTCAGCAAATTGGCGCTCGTATTGACCTTGAACTTCTATGTGGACTAATACCCAAATTTGTTCGCCTTCCAGTAGCCAAACTTTGGCGACTTTATCAACCAAACGCCGTCCAATCTCGGCATCTGGATCTAGCTGTTGTAGTTCTGTATCGAGAAATTCGTAGGGTTGCGACCAATCGATCGCGGCATGGGCTAGGGGGAAAAAGAATTCCAAAAATTGGGAAAAATATAGCTCGATGACTTCTTTCCAAGGGCTGTCGTAGTCGGTGCGTTGCTCGATCATTCGATACACGTTTTTGGTTGTGGCGTGCTGATGTTACGAGGGTGTATTTCACAAGTCCACCTCACCTTGAGGGGGATATTTAGACGCGATCGCAGTAAGATTGTTGTCTTTTCCAGGTTTGCGATCGCCTTTTCTCCCTACTCCACTAACCGTATTAAATTCTCAAATTAGGCAATCTTCGTAGATAATCTGGAAAAAAAGAGTGAAATATAGCCCAAATAACCATGCCATTTGATAATACCTGTAAATATCTTTCAGAGACTTACCCTCACCGCTTTGTTGGTGAGTTATTTTGTCAATTTTTCAAGAAAGGAATTATGCGAGAATCTGTGATTTATCAAGAAATCCTAGAAGAAGGACGAGCAGAGGAACGAGAAAAGGGTAAGTGGGAAGAGGCGCTAGCATACACTAGGCGGCTACTAACCCGGCGGATTGGAACGGTAGAGCCGGAAGTGGAAGCACAAATTCGAGAGTTAACAACGCTAGAGCTAGAAGAGTTGGGTGAGGCGTTGTTGGATTTCTCGGAACTACCTGATCTCACGGCTTGGTTACAGGCTCGTCAAGAGCCTCGTCAAGATTCATGACGAGTAGCGATCGCGCTTCACTACCCTATTCTCCATTGCCGCGATTGTTAGAAGTGTTTATATTATGAGTAATGCAGCAATTAACCAGGACTTAAACAATAACTACCAAGCAAGGTGTGGTAGCTAAATACATAAGTCCTGGATTTGACTCTGACCAGCTTTGTCAGAGGTTTATTTTATAGAAAAGACGCGATCGGGGCATCTCTTTCCGTTCAACTATTGCTAAGGTCATCATCATTACTGTCTTCGCTGATTAACAAGCAGATAGCACCAATGGCAGCGGCAATCGCTAACAGTGGAGACTGTGTTGAAAGTGTAAGAACAAGCACGAGAATTTCCAGAAGAGTTTGGAAGCTGTCGAGGTTTTCCATAAGGTTTAGGTTGTTCTAGTGTCCTACAACCTTATGAAACCAATAGGGTATCTGGATTCAAGGCTGAGAGGCTATTGAGCCTACGTGAGTTGTCATAGACATATTCGTGATTACTGACTAACAACTGAGTTATTACTGTCTTACCCTGACATACGGAGCAAGACTGTTATGATCTGAGCAGCTTTCCGATGATTGTCAGGGCAAACGCATCTAATTAACTGCATGATGCATCTATCGGCTTTTGAGTTTACTTCATACTCCATCCAAAACTTTAGTTTTCAATAAGTCACTATTAATGAAAAGCAATAGGATTTATTAAAACATTGGCTCTTATTAACAAAATGCATTTGCCCTGGATAAATAAATATGCCACGATCGCTCAGAGTTCGACCAGAGTACATTAACCAAGTCAAATCAGCCGTTCAGCGTAATGGTTATCCACGCCAAAAAGACTTAGCCGAAGATTTAGGAATTTCTCTCGCTACTGTTAGTAACTTCCTTAATGGAAGGCCTGTTGATTATCTCAATTTTATAGAAATTTGCCGAGCCTTGAGCCAAGATTTCCAAGAAATCGACTCTATAGAGAACAACGGGAATAGTGTATCAACTAATGGAGATGTAGAGACAGAACAGATCATTAATGCTCCTTGCCACGATGAAGAAGAGACATTTATTTACAGAGAACGTCCTCCCATCGAATCATCCTGGTATGAAACAATTTTGCAGCCGGGTTCCCTGATTCGGATTAAAGCCCCTAGTTTGATGGGGAAAACATCACTGATGGCTAGGCTGCTCACTCAGGTAGCAAAACAGAACTATCGAACAGTGCCTTTGAACCTTCATCTAGCGGATAAGACAGATTTCGCCAACCTAGATCAATTTTTGAAGTGGTTCTGTGTAAGTGTTGGTCAAATCCTGGGGTTGCCGAATCAGTTAGCTGACTACTGGGATGAGCGATTTTCTACTAGCAAGGTGAACTGTACGGACTACTTTGAACAATATCTGTTGGCTAACGCAAGCAGTCCTTTAGTTTTATGCTTGGATGAAGTCGATCGGGTTTTCTCCTATCGTGAAGTTGCCTCCGACTTTTTTGGACTCCTGCGAGCTTGGCACGAACAAGGGAAGATTCGCAATATTTGGAAAAAGCTGCGTCTGATAGTCGCACATTCCACAGAAGTCTATGTACCGCTAAATATCAATGAGTCACCCTTTAATGTTGGATTACCGATAGAGTTGCCTGAGTTTACCCCGGAACAGGTGCGGGATTTGGCACATCGTCATGGGCTGAATTGGACAGATACTCAGGTGCAGCAGTTGATGGATATGGTAGGAGGACATCCCTATCTAGTTGAGCAAGCTATCTCTCAACTCAAAGTCCGTAGTAACCTCTCCCTCGCTCAACTGTTGGAAACATCTGCCACAGAAGCGGGAATTTATGGCAACCACCTACGGCGATATTGGTTTCTTATTCAACAGCATCCGGAGTTGTTGGAAGCTCTCGATAAGCTTGTTACAGCAACGAGTTCAGTGCGCCTGGA
>DATNPC010000689.1:0-4083 GCA_036703375.1 Allocoleopsis sp. | reverse complement strand
CAATATGCACTCTGGTTTGCAACATCACAGCTTGCTGACAAACCCTTTGACCCTGCTGTCTCATCAAGCCTATATCCCGTTGATTTCAGTAAATCCGATCCCAGTAATCCACTGTACTATCTACCTCCCGATCCGGAGGAGCCGACTACCGCAGTACCAGTAGTTCATGAAAAACAGCTACTGCTACCGGGCACTCCTACATTCCCCGATTCAATACCTAATGCAGCAGATATTAACGCATTGAACGGGCAAACAGCTCAAGACCCATCTGACTTTGCTGTGTGTATGCAAGGGGGTTATTCGCCGCCAGATCCTACAAACCCTACTCTCGTCGTAACAGACGTCATAGCACTAACACCTGCTTCTTGTCCTGCCATAACAGCCATTCAGAAAGCGCGAACAGCATTAGCTGCGTTGACAGCTACAGCCACAAATCCTCCTGTTTTTACTCCAAGCACACCCTTAACGTTGACTGCAGATCGACAGGTTAATGTATACGAGTTGCCTCCTGATGGAACGCTTGCAGACGTGACGATTACCCTTAAGCCAGGTAGTCAGTCCAACCCGATCTTTGTTTTCCGCATGCCAGCATCGGTTAATAAACCCATTGTCTTTGGAGGTACAACTCAGGGCGTCAAACTAAACCCACAGGGAGTCGATCCAAATAATATTTTCTGGGTTTCAAATGCAGGCATGCAATTCGGTAACGTGGCCAATGAATTGGCAGGGAACTTTATTGGTAGCGGCTTAATTAGAATAGACGGTGCGACAAATGCCACTAAAATCTTGGGAGGACGCTTCCTTGGATTTTCTCAACTTCGTACTAGTGGAACTGGTAAAGGCAAGAACCCAAACATTCGGTTTGGTGCTATAACAACTACTTTCCCAGCAGGCTTTCTCAAAGCTCTGAGAACCACTGACCAGCCCCTGCTAATTCCGATCCTTCAACTGCACGCTCCTACAGGAACTACAGTTGGGCAGGGTTCTAAGCTTGAGGATACGCCGTGGATACCAGCTGCCACAGCAACCACCTTTAATGCAGCCTTCATTATGCGCGATGCGCCATCACGACCTCTGCCAGCCAGTCCAGAAAAAGGTGAGAGCGGAGGTGGATTACACAACTTCCCACGCTTTCTCGAAAGTTGGAAAGGGCAAGCCGCTACAATCAGAGGCAGTTTTATCCAGCTCGGACGTAGTAATGTTGCCACAGCTCCGTTTGAGGCAATTGATAACGCAAACAGAGATAACTCCCTTTTCTTCGACAGTGATGCTTACGATAAAGGCACGAGTATAGGTCACTTTCGGTATCCAGGCGGTGCCCAGCAGCAGAAAGCACCGTACTACTTCGCACCAAATCGAGATTGGGGATACGATGTCGGTTTTCTGTCTCAAACTCCTGACCTATTCTCCAGACGATTCGCTAGCCCATCTCCCGGTACTCCTAGCGAGTTCTATCGAGAAGCAAGCCGAGATGATAACTGGGTTGCAGGATTAATGTGTGCGGCACAGAAACAGACCCCATCAAGTAAAGCGTATCAATGGGCAATTCCTGATCCTAGGCAACGTCCTGCCTCTTGCCAAACTCAAACACCAGGAGCCGGTTATAGCTTCGGCGATTAATCGATACTCCTTCTTCTAGAGGCTCATGATAATAGCAAGTAAAGTGACTCCTAGCCGGTGAATAACGATGAAGACACCCAAACAAAATCAATCCTTTCTAAAACCAACGCAGTCTGGTTTCACCCTCATTGAGTCCTTGGTAGCCATTATTATCGTGAGCGTCTTGATGGTTTCGATCGCGCCTGTAATTGCCCTTTCTGTGGCAACCCGCGTTCAGGCGCGTCGCGTGGAAATAGCCACCCAAGCAGCAAGAAACTACATTGATGCTGTCAGAGCCGATATGCTTACCGCAAAGCTCGAACCAGACGGTACGCTTACAACAGACAAGAATCTGCTTCCCCAGGCGGCTAAACCCCTAAATCAGTCAATTCCACAACTGCGGCTCAGATTCCCTACTCAGTTTGCTGCTCCTCCGGCCACAGCTTTGACTAACTGTCCCAACACTCTACCAAACTACCCATATTGCAGAAATATACGAACATTAAGTTTGTACTGTGTTGACCTTGATGGTGGTGGCTGCCAAAGTACTAGTAGTAAAGATATGGTCGTTCAGGCATTCCGTAGCACTGACCCAAAGAATGCTGACGATAACGGTATAAACGGTTTCCTTCTCGGTGCCCGCGTTTACCGGGCAGATGCATTTAAAGACGGCACGCCTTTACAAACCACCAAAGACAGGGTAGATGCTGGAGGGAGTGCGGGACCAAGTAAAGTGAGGACCTATACAGGAGGGAGTGGCGATCGCAAAGCACCTTTAGTGGAAATGACAACAGAGATTCGCACGAATAAGACGGATTATAAGAACCTCTGCGATCGCTTAGGTGGTTGTACAAGTACAAGTCCAACTCCAACTCCAACGCCTTAAAGTTGGTATTAACTGCAAGGCTCATTGCCTGATTTGAAGTGACCGATGGAGTTATAGTCTGCTTAGTTCAGCGTTAATTTTTGTTAGTAGATAAGAAAGATAAAATATTTAGAACATTACTGGCTCTTAACTACTAACAGAAGCCTCTATCTACCGCCTAATGTGAATGAAATGTTTAAACATCTAGCTCGATATTGATGAGCCAAAGGCAAACTCATTATGAAGAGATTACTTAAATTATTTCTAAATTATCAGTTGAAAACCTTAAGGTCAAATGGGAAGACTGGAGGGTTTACCCTAATAGAACTTCTAGTCGGTCTTATTTTAGCCTTTCTCATCATAACTCCCTTACTAGGGTTTGTCGTCAATATGATGGATACAGACCGTAAGGAGCAAGCTAAAGCTACTTCAGAACAGGAAATTCAAGCAGCCCTGAACTATATTTCTAGAGATTTGGATCAGGCAGTCTTTATCTATGATGCCTATGGACTTCAGAAAATCCAAACTCAAGTTCCTCAGGTTACCGACGGCGTCCCAGTACTTGTCTTCTGGAAGCGGCAGATTATTCCAAATATTTTTCCAACTAGTGGTCTAGCTAGAATTTCTGACTGTGAGAATAATCAAGCTAATCAAGATAAGTGTGATGATGCCTTTACCTACTCACTTGTTGCCTATTACCTAATTAAATCTCAAAATTGCGCTCAATCGCCTTGGTCGTGTACTGCTCGAATTGGCAGAATTCAACTTGATAATGAATTGAAAAACCCGAAAGATCAGAATGACACAAAACCGGGATCGCCTGGGTTTCAACTATTTCCTAGCAGCAGTAGTTCTCTCGAACAAAGAATGAATGCCTGGACAAGAGCGAGTGGAGACATCGATCGAAATCCAGTTCAAATACTCATTGACTATGTTGATCAAACCCAAGAGCAAATAGACCTTGCTTTCGCTTGTCCAACGACAGCACGGCCTCTTCCACGACCAGATTTACCAAAGAATGCGACAGATACACAAGCTGAAAGCACTCCTTATCTTTACCGACAGGTTCCTAGCTATAAAGGGACTGGAGCAGTTCCAGCTCAATTTCAAACGGGTAGCTTTTATGCTTGTGTTGATGCCGAGCAAACGCTAGCCAAAGTCTATATTCGAGGAAATGCCCTAGCTCGTAACAGACCGAAAACTCAGCCTTCCCAATACGATCCAAATAACACTGCCTATTTTCCTAGAGCCAGTATTCAAGCACAAGGGCACGGATTAATAGGTCAATAACCATCCTGAAGAAAAAATTGGGCGACTCCCTAAGCTCTTTACTTCTTAATTCGATGGTGGCTAGTAGTAGAAATAAAACGGAAGGGGATTATGAAAAACACAAATATATGGCTGAAAACAACACTGCATTTTGAGCAAGAAAAAGAGACTATTAAGAGAGATTGCTCCGGAGAAAATGCTGGGTTTACCTTAGTTGAGTTGTTAGTTGTCATCGTGCTCATGGGTGTGATAGCAGCGATCGCTGCTCCTGGATGGCTGAGCTTTGTGAGTCAGCGCCGAGCGAATGCTGTTAACGACTATATTTTTAGATCGCTAAAAGAAGCGCAAAG
>DATNPC010000688.1:0-6173 GCA_036703375.1 Allocoleopsis sp. | reverse complement strand
AAGAAACGTAAAGATCCGGCATAACGAGAGTTTAGATAAGCGTCAATGACGAGTAAACAAAATGGTACAACGAGGGGTTGGAACGCAACTCCTACCAGAGGTTATGGTATCGTTGTGCAACTTCTTTGAGTCCTTCCAGTCACTCTGTTGCTATGAGTAACACGTCCCCTTCTGATTCTTCTGTTCCGCCAGTCACACCTCAATCCGAAAAGCTGAGTTTGAGTACTAAACTCGCTTACGGTGCTGGGGATGCTGGTGCTGCGATTACAGCGAATATCCTGGCATTTTATCTGCCGATTTTTCTCACCGATGTTGCTGGTGTAGGGGCAGGATTAGCAGCTGCTGTTTTGCTCATCGGTAAAGTGTGGGATGCGGTGAACGATCCCATCGTTGGAGTATTAAGCGATCGCACTCAAAATAGACGCTGGGGGCGGCGATTGTCCTGGATGGTTTATGCGGCTATTCCCTTTGGTCTTTCTTACTTTTTGCAGTGGCTTGTACCCCACTTTAGCAACGACCCGACGACCAATCAGTGGGGGTTGTTTGGGTACTACGTCTTGGTTGGAATTCTGTTCAATACATTTTTCACTGCCGTTAATTTGCCCTACACGGCTCTCACTCCAGAACTCACTCAAGATTACAATGAACGCACTACCCTCAATAGCTTTCGCTTCACCTTCTCGATTGGAGGTAGTATTGTCTCGATAATTTTCGTCGGTCTTATTACAGCCTTGTTTCCCAAGAATCAGCAGCTCCAGTATCTGATTGTCGGCTTAGGCTGTGCGGTAGTGTCGGTTCTGACGTTGTATTGGTGTATTTGGGGCATCAAAAATCGCGTCCTGGAGGGAGAAAGACGGATGCCAATTACGACACAACCTGTCTCTATCCCCTTCTTTGAACAGTTAAAGATTGTTTTTGCCAATCGACCATTTCTCTATGTGATTGGCATCTATCTTTTTTCTTGGCTCAGTCTTCAGGTGACAGCCTCAATCATTCCTTACTTTGTCCTCAGATGGATGGGCGAACCAGCCCCCACAATCTCATGGGTAATTCTGGCTGTTCAAGGGACTGCCTTACTTATGCTGTTCGTCTGGAGTTCGATCAGTCAGAAGGTGGGCAAAAAAGCCGTCTACTTTATGGGCATGAGCCTCTGGATTATTGCTCAGGCAGGTCTATTTCTTCTACAGCCTGGTCAAATGGTCTTAATGTATGTGCTGGCAGTGATGGCGGGTTTTGGAGTGTCTACGGCTTATCTCATTCCTTGGTCGATGCTACCCGATGTAATTGAACTCGATGAACTGCAAACCGGTCAGCGTCGCGAAGGCATTTTCTATAGCTTTATGGTGCTACTGCAAAAAGTTTGTTTAGCGATCGCGATTGCCCTAGTCCTCAAAAGCTTGGATTGGGCAGGATACATCAAGCCTACTCTAGAAAATCCTACGCCGATTGAACCCAATTCCGTACTTCTAGCTATCCGTGTTGCGATTGGTCCTTTGCCAACGATTTCTCTCATTCTCGGAATGATTCTGGCTTACTTCTACCCAATCACCCGCGAAGTTCATGCTGAGATTCTCTTAAAGCTTAGGGAACGCAAGATAGACGAGCAAAGCGAGAATCCTCATTCTTAGCGTATTAAAGGAAGTTATCAAAGGTATTAGCAAATTTAAGTGATGAAGTGAGGGTTTTAACCCCTCACTGATTTAACACACGGATGCCATCACAACGACTGTGGGATATCGCTCGATGAATGAAGTGCGATCGCTTTCTTATACCAATTTCCTAAATCTTTACTAGCTGGTGTGAGAGATATGAGGGAAAATCAATGTTCCAACTCTTCATTTTAACTCATTAACTCAGCTCAATAGGAAGTTTCCGCAGTAGCCTGACCTAGGAACTTGTCAAATCAACGCCAAAAGGTTATGTTGTTTTTTTCATCGCTCAGCTCTTGATGGCTAGAATTAACTGTTCCTAACAAAACTGCCGTGAGCTACACGATAAAAAAAGTCAAGAATCTATGTCTTTTCGCACTCCTGACTCAATGGCTGTGGATTTTGTATGTCGCTTCAAAATCCTCGTATTGCTCTAGCCACTATCAGTCGGTTTACACAACTACCTTTAGAGATATTTTTTTCTCCGATCGGAGTATATATGTTTCTTCTCGCGCAAGTATGGTATTTTTTCTATTATGATATCTTTTGTTAAGAAAGCTGGCAAAGCTGCTGACTGACAAAGTCCGTAGTTCTAGTTCTGAACAGCTTAGCCCTTCGCTTAGGTAGTTCAAAAGCTATACCTCCCAGGACTGTTGTTAAGGGGACAAACTAAATGAGAAGAAGTAACTATCGGTTAGACATTTTTGTTACCCATCCAACAACGGGAGTACGACCTAAAACCATCAAATAAACCTACGACAAACTCAGGAATTAGCCGGTATCAGACTGTAAGTACTTGGATAGACTTGCCTTCCAAGTGATGTAAGTCATAAGTGCCAACCCGTCAAAAACCTCATGTCTAAACTTTGGCGGATTTTCAACAACTACTGAATATACCAACATGAGAATTGCCCAGATTGCTCCTCTTTGGGAACGCGTACCTCCTTTCCGTTATGGCGGAATTGAATTAATTGTTAGTCTTTTGACAGACGAATTAGTTCGACGCGGTCATGAAGTCACATTATTTGCTTCTGGAGACTCGATTACAGACGCTCAGCTAAAGTCAGTACACGAGCAAGCTCTGAGATTAGATAACAAGATTAAAGAGCCAGGACTTTACGAGCAAATGCTGCTCTCCGAACTCTATCAACATGCCCACCATTTCGATGTCATTCATTCCCACGTTGGCTGTGCGGCGCTACCCTATAGTGCAATGGTGAAGACGCCAACTGTTCACACGACCCATGGGGTGTTTACACCGGATAACGAGAAGATGTTCCGGAAATTTGCATCGCAACCCTATATCAGTATCAGTGAGGCTCAGCGGGAACCCCAGCTGGGCCTTAATTACGTTCATACGGTTTACAACGGGATCGATACCAAAGTCTATCCGTTCCAAAAAGAACCCAATCAACCGCCTTATCTCGCCTTTGTCGGCCGTATTTCGCCGGAAAAAGGGCCAGAGGGCGCGATTAAGATTGCCCGTGCCACTGGCATGCCGTTGAAAATGGCTGGTAAGGTCGATCCCGTAGATCGAACCTATTTTGCCGAGCAGATTCAGCCACTGATTGATGGCGAGCAAATCCAGTATTTGGGTGAAGTGTCCCACGAAGAGAAAGTACAACTGTTGGGAGGTGCTTCAGTAACGTTATTCCCAATTACTTGGCGGGAACCCTTCGGTCTGGTGATGATTGAATCTATGGCTACGGGAACGCCAGTCATCGGTATGGCAATGGGTTCCGTACCAGAAGTTATCGCCCATGGGAAGACAGGGTTTGTCTGCCCCACTCTGGAAGAAATGATTGAAGTGGTTCCAGAGGCGATGAAATTAGATCGGCAGACTTGTCGAGACTATGTGGTCAGTCGCTTTAGCGTCGAAACCATGGTGGATGAGTACGAGCGGGCTTTTGAGATGGTGCTAGATCAGCGATCGCTGCATCATCGTCAGAAGGTGGTTTTTGGTCGCGCTTTCGCCGATGAGACTGCTTAACGAACTCATCGCATAGGCGATCGGGTACCTTGAGCAAGCAGGAACTCGTCCTGTTTGGCAAAAGAATCCCTCTAGACAAAACAAGGAAAAACTCTTATCCGACCACACTTAGCTTTGAGTGTGGTCGATTCATTGTTCTAGGTTAGGACTCATTAATTTTTATCGTTTCTAGAAAGAAAAATTTAAGTAGGTCTTCATGCCAAAAAAAAGCTGAGGTTGACGCGTAAAATCTATCTCCATAAAGGTTTTACTCAGCTAAGCTAGTACTCACTACTATTCTTTCGTGAGAGCAAAAAGAGGAGTAAGGATTTCACATAGCGGAAAATGCCTCGCTTCACAAGACGATTATTTTCAATTTGTGTACAAATATTTAATCTCATCACAGAACGTGCTTTTTGTTCTGCCAATCGTAATTAATTCTATTACCATTCGTAACAGTGAAAATCTGGGCGGAAGTCTCGGCAGAAGACCTCTGAATCAAGGCTCGCAACACCAGTTAACTGGTAGCTCTTTGTCATGAGTATCAATCGCTGTGGAAAACCTGCATCTTTGTAGCAGTATCCGCGTTGAGAAGCTGCTTCAACTTTTTTCAATCGAGCAATGTCACCCTTGCCAACGTCAACGACGTTTTTTTTTGGCTGTTAAACAATTTTTACGTTCGGTTGAACGAGGTAGAAGCGTTGTCGGACAGCAAGAGCAGGCAGCCGATGACTTGCGTGCCAGCGATCGCCTGAGAGAACCGTAAATTTGTACGACCAATTTAGGTATGACGACAGAAAAGCTAGAGTTAGACGGTAAATTATTTGTCCCGGCTGAAGAGTTGCCCCTGCCAGAGTGGCCTTCCGTGCTTGCCGATCGCCCCCTGCCAACACTCACCCTGAAAGATGATGACCTGTTTTTAGTCACCGATACGCTGGGCAACATTGCTGGTTCTTTAAGAGATGACTTGACAGCCAGCATGGGGTTATTTTGCAGCGATACCCGGTTCCTCAGCCGCTTGGAGTTACAGATTGAAGGGCGATCCCCAGTACTGTTACACAGTTCAGCGGAAAAAGGATTTGCTCTATCAGTGCTGTGTACCAATCCCCGCCTCGATGATAAAGAGCGATTAAGACCTGCTGAACCCCTAGAAACAGAGGCTCAATCCCAGGAAGAAAAGCCCGCATTCGCCCCTCCTACCGCTGAGTCGATCGCGATCGCACGGGAAATCGTCCTCAATGGGTCGCTATTTGAAGAAATAAACATCCGTAACTACAACACGAGCGCCGTTCGCTTTCAACTCAGTCTTAGCTTTGATGCTGATTTTGTCGATATATTTGAAGTCCGGGGCTATGGTCGAGCGAACCGAGGGCAGCTTTTGCGAACAGCGCCAAGGGGCGAAGCGACAGAACAGGACACCGAAGAACTGATACTAGCCTATAAAGGACTTGATGGCTCGATCCTGCAATCTCGCATCCACTTCATGGATCGCCAGCCCGACTACTTCAAGGGCTACACGGCAGTGTGGGAGCTAGAGTTAGGGTCGCACGAGTCTCAACATCTGAGTTACCGGCTCCAGATGTTTACTAATAATCGTCCCACGTCTAAGGTGAATGCACCAGCCACCCTGGGACAGGCAAAGGCTGCCGAGTCGGTCGAACAAAACGAATGGCGGCAAAATGTCACTAAGATGCGATCGGACACTAATACGTTGAATCGGGTGATTGAGCGCGCTAAGCAAGATGTTTACTTGCTGCGGCAGTCCTTTGGCAAGGGAAAGGTGCTTTCAGCCGGAGTTCCTTGGTTTTCCACCCTATTTGGACGTGACTCGATCATTGCGGCGTCGCAAACGTTGATTCTCGACTCCACCATTGCCCGCGAAACCTTGACCATTTTGGCGGAATACCAAGGCAAGCAGTACGATGACTGGCGGGACGAACAACCGGGCAAGATTTTGCACGAAATTCGCCTAGGGGAAATGGCTCGGTGTGAGGAAATCCCTCATACGCCTTACTACGGTACGGTGGATGCCACCCCTTTGTGGATTATGCTTTACTCCGAATACTATGCCTGGACTCACGACACGGAAACCGTAGAGAAGCTCTGGCCGCATGCTATTGCAGCGATGGACTGGATCGATCGCGAAATGGAAAAAACGGGCTATGTCAGCTACTACCGTCTATCCAAGCGAGGTTTAGCCAATCAGGGGTGGAAAGACTCTGGCGACTGTATTGTGAATCGGAAAGGGGAACTTGCCAAGGGACCGATCGCATTGTGTGAAGTGCAGGCTTACGTGTACGCTGCTAAGGTTCGCCTAGCTGAAATTGCTCGCATCAAGAAACGACTCGATCTCGCCGATCGATGGCAAGACGAGGCAAAAGACCTGAAGCGTCGGTTTAATCAGGATTTTTGGATAGACGATGAGGATTTCTGTGCCTTGGCTTTAGATGGGGACGGCGAGCCAGTGGATAGTATCTCATCAAACCCCGGCCACTGTCTGAGTTTGGGTATCCTGGCCCCCGAAAAAGCCTATAGCGTCGCTGAGCGGCTGCGAG